>JAKMFG010000314.1 GCA_022425565.1 Alphaproteobacteria bacterium | reverse complement strand
CCCTGAAACCAGCGAGGTGAAGGCGTCGACGACATGGCCGACAGCGTCACCGCCACCAGTCACCCGGTGGCTCGATTTGGTCAGCCGCTCGAGAATGCCGAACTGGTCGGGGATTTCATGAAGAAGGCCAAGTCCCTTTCCCTGTGCTCCCGTCGGGATTTGTCCGACAAGTGCAAGAACTGGCGCGTTCACACCGTAAGCCGTAGACAAGGCCGCCGTTGTATTGAGAAAGCCGGGGCCAGGGACAACGCAGAACGCCTGCGGCTCGCCGGTGGCCAGCGCCGCACCGGTGGCCATGTAGGCAGCCCCCTGTTCATGGCGTGTCTGGATCGGTGTTATGGCGTCTGTATGGTCGAACAGCGCGTTGAAGAAATGGTCGTTCTGGACACCGGGCAGGCAATAGAGCTGGTCAATGCCGTTTGCGATCAGCGCTTCTACGGCAAGTTTAGCGATTGTCGTTGTCATCGGTTGTCCTGGATCAGTCAAATGAGGCCGAATCAAAAGTCCGGACGGCCTTCAAGCTGAGCCGACAGGGCCGGACTGTCAATCTTCACGCGTGAAGTGTCTGTCAGACAAAGCGTTGCTTTGTCTTGCCGCTGTATTTGGCGGTTAACTCGGGGTCGGCTGCGGACGGGTCCGCCACCCCTAGGACAATGCCCTTGCGGCGGCTTCTACCGCGCCGCGCCACAATTTCGTCATCGCTGATGGTGTTTCGCTGCGCACATCTGCGTGCCCATTCGCTAAGTCTGTCATAGCAAGCGCTCCGCTGATCCTCATAAGCCGGGTCACGGCCAAGATCGACAAGCTCGTTCGGGTCGGTCTCTAGATCGAACAGCATTGGCGGCATGCCGCCTTCGGCATGCATCAGCTTCCAGCGGCCGTCAAATGTCATGAACAGGCGCGCATCTTTCGGAGCGACCCCCATCTTCGCCGCCATCGCTGTCATGCTGTAGTCATATTCGCTGACCACGAAATCCCGCCAGCGGTCTGGCGTCTGGCCATGAAGGATGGGGACGAGCGACAGACCTTCGAGATGCTCGTCACGCGGCGTGCCGCCGGCCAGTTCGACAAATGTCGGCGCAAGATCGATGCTCTCGACGAGAGCGTCGCACACTGTGCCTCTGGTGGCATCGGCCTCGGGCGAGGGGTCATAGATGATCAATGGCACCTTCACAGAGGGCTCGTGAAAAAGGTCTTTCTCACCGAGCCAGTGATCACCCATATAGTCACCATGGTCAGATGTTATGGCGATCACCGTATTCTCCAGCTGGCCGCTCTCGCGCAGGTAATCGAACAGCACGCCCATCTGGTCGTCGATCTGCTTGATCAGCCCCATATAGGCGCCAAGCGCCGCGTTGCGGACATCGTCGCGCTTGAAGGCCTGGCCGATGACATTGCCGGAAAAGGCGGCATAGACCGGGTTCTGGTCTTCCAGCTCGCTTTCATCGCGGACCGCAGGCGTGAAACTGTTCGGCCCGTACATGTCGTGATAGGGCGCCGGCACGATGTAGGGCCAGTGCGGCTTGATATAGGACAGGTGGCACATCCACGGGCGATCGCGGTCCGGTGCATCCTCTTCCATGAAACGGATCATCTCGCGGGTCAGCCAGGGTGTCTCCGAATCCTCTTCACGGATGTTGGCCGGCTTGCCGCCATTGCTGTAGATCCAGCCCGAGGCGATGCTTCCGTCTTCCTCGATCCCGGCATTGGCGAAATCGTGCCAGGGATTGTCCCCCTCATAACCTTTCTCACGAAGGTAGGTGTTGTAGGGCGACTCGCGCTCGTCATAGCTGCCGTCAGGACCTTCGGCCCACAACCCGTCATCACGGGTGACGATGTCGAACCCGCATTCAGACAAACGCGCGCCGATGATGCTGTCTGGCGCCAACCCTAGGCGCTTCATACCGGCAACATCGGCCTTCATATGCGTCTTGCCGACCAGAAGCGCGTCCATGCCAGCCTCGCGAAGATGGTCGCCAAGCGTCAACTCGCCGACCTTCAGTGGCATGCCGTTCCAGGACGCACCATGCGAACTGGTGTAGCGGCCGGTGTAAAAGGACATCCGTGATGCCCCGCATACTGGTGACTGGACATAGCAGCGGTCGAAGCGAACTCCCTGGTTTGCCAGCCAGTCGATATTCGGGGTGTGGAGGTGCGGGTGGCCGGCACAGCTCAGATAATCGAATCTGAGCTGGTCGAACATGATGAACAGGATGTTCTTTTGTCTGGTCATGATAGCCCGGTTTCTCTCGATCTTCAGAAGATCGCGCCAGATGCGCCGGAGATGGAATGCACCTCCTGAAACTGCTGTATGCCTTCGACACCAAAATTCCGCCCGATGCCAGATTGCTTTACTCCGCCAAAAGGAGACAGCCCGTCCATGGCTGTCGGGCCATGCGAGTTGATGTTGGTGAAGCCTGCTTCAAGCCGCTCAGCCAGTGTAACGGCGCGCGACTCGTCTGCAGACCACACTGACGAGCTCAGCCCGTATTCTGTCCCGTTGGCCATGGCAACGGCCTCGTCTTCACTGTCATAGGCAATGACGGGAAGGGTTGGGCCGAACTGCTCGTCCCTGACGACAGACAGGTCTGGGTCGGCATTCACAACCAGCGACGGCCGCAGGAAATAACCCGCCTCGAAATCGGCTTTGTCATCCACCTTGCCGAGATAGCGGATATCGGCCCCTGCAGCATCGGCTTCTGCAAGCATCTTGGAGACCAAGCCTTTCTGACGGGCAGTGGTCAGCGGTCCCATGGTTACGCCTTCCTTCAGTCCGTCGCCGACAACCTGGCGGTCCATCACCTCGGACAAGCCATCGATTACGTCATCGAAAAGAACCCTTGGCACATAAAGACGTTTCAGCGCCATGCAGATCTGTCCGCTTGTCAGGAAACAGCTGATATAGAGTTTCTGGAAAAATTCGGGGGTCAGCGGCGCATCATCCAGAAGGATGCCGGCATCATTGCCACCGAGTTCCAGCGTGACAGGCGTGATGTTTTCCGCAGCCATCTTCATCACATGACGCCCGATGCGGATGGAGCCGGTGAAATTCACCTGACGGACATGCGGATGGGTTACCAGCCTGTCACCGATCACAGTGCCATCGCCTGTGACCAGATTGACAACCCCTGGTGGCAGCATCGCGGCGATGCGTGAAATGGTCAGGGCAGGAGCCAATGTCGCAAACTCTGACAGTTTGACAACAACCGTATTGCCGGCAAGCAAGGCCTGAGGAAGTTTTGATCCGAGAATGGCAAGCGGCCAGTTCCACGGCACGATCAGTGTCGTCACACCGCGTGACTTGCGTGTAACCATGGTGTCGAACCGGGGCCCCTCGATCCTGTCAGACTCTGAGATACGTCCGGCAAAGCCTGCCACCTGTGCAAAACGGTCGACAAGGCGACCGATCTCGATATTGGTCTCGAACAGTGTCTTGCCATGCTCGCGGGTGAAGAGCCGTGTACGACCGGTTGTCTCGGTTTCGTCGGCGTTCAGGCCTTTGGCAATCTTGTGCAGGTAGCCCGCGCGTTCATCGACGGACAGGCCGGCCCAGCCGGGAAACGCCGCCTGCGCGGCATCCATTGCGGCGTCGACATCGGACAGATTGGCAGCGGCAGCATGGCCAACCACATCAGAGGGGCGCGCCGGGTTCAAGATTTCATAGGTGGCCTTGGCTGAGGCGTGGCGGGGTTCGCCGCCAATAAACAGCTCTGTCGTGATCTGGTCCATAGCTCGGTCCTCGCTTTTCCGGTCAGCCGGCCGCGAGAGCGAATGCGCCCATGCCGCCATCAATTACGATATCGATCCCGTTGATCCAGTTAGCCTGCTCCGAGAGGAGGAAGGCAATCACCGATGCGACTTCTTCGGGTTTGCCGGCACGGCCCACCCGTTCCAGGTTCTTTGCGACGCCGGGACCGAAGGCATTGATGAAATCATCCAGAATGCCGGTGCTGACGGCGGCCGGGCTGACAGTGACGAACCTGTGCTTGCCGATATGATCTGGTACCTGCATCTGATGCCAGTAAATCACCGCCTGTTTCGACAGCCGGTAGGCCGTGGCGGCATCGATATCGCCGGCATCGCAAAACGCCTGCATCTCGTCCTGTCCGCGTGAGAGAATGTCTTTCAGCATTGCCGTGTTGTCCTGCCAGCCAACCCCGGCGCGAGACGCCACAGTAACAACGGCGGCACCCTCATTCAGCTTGTTCATGAACCCGCTGATGAACTGGACGGTAGAAATCGTGTTTACCGTCAGGCAGGCGGCAGCATTATTGTCACGCGGCGGAATGCCAGCGATGAAAGCCAGTCCGTCAAACGTGCCGTCTGCTTTGGCAATCGCCGTTTCGATGCCATCACCGTTCATCAGATCAAGCGGGATATATGTGACATCGGCCGCCGGTTCATGAAGATCGAATACCACAAGTTCATGGCCTGCCGACTGAAGCAGGGAAATGGTTTCCGCGCCGATGCCGCTTGCGCCGCCAGTGATTGCCAGTCTCATCAATAGTCTCCCTCAATTCCGCATATACGCACGGGCGCAAGGCCGGCCAGACGGAAATCTTTCTGCCTTGCGACGCCGACCATCTGTTCCAAAAGCCTTTGCGTCACAACGCCATTTGTAAATCAAAAATATTTGTACATTCATTCATTTATGAATAGGTTAGAAGCAAGGTTATTTGATGGATATGTCAGAAACAAGGGGACAAGGATGAGGGTGAACCAATCACTTGATCCGAGGCTGCTTTATCAACTCCACATTATCCTTGATTCAGGTTCACTTTCGGCCGCAGCGGATTTTCTGTCGGTGTCGCAGCCAACATTGTCAAGAAATGTGAGCTTGCTGGAAGCGCATGTTGGCCGCCCGCTCATGGTGCGCGGCAGACACGGAGTTACGCCGACTGAGGCGGGAATCAGGCTTGCAGAACAGGGCCGGAAGATCGGCTCCGATCTGAAACAGGCAGACGAAATCCTGAACGCCTTGCAGAATGACAGCCCGCAGACGGTTCGCTTCGGCATGGGGCCGTTGATCGCCCAGGCCTTGATGAATGAATTCGTCAGTCAGGAATTTGCGGATGAAAAAGCGCCTCCGCTCCATCTTGAAGTGGCGACGGCGCGTGAACTCATTGCCAAGTTGATACACGGAAGGCTCGATTTTGCCGTGATGGTCACACCACCGGATATGAAGGTTGAGCATCTTAACTGTATTCCAATTGCCAACGAGCATATTGGACTGTTTGCCGGTCCGAAATCACAACTGAAGGATAGCGCGATCGAGGATCAGGCCGGCTTGCGAGCGGCAAGATGGCTTGTGATAGACGCAGCCTTCGCGGCGACGTCCTCGCATGACAATATGCTGAAACGCATCGGCCTGCCGAGCATACCATCAAGCATCCAGTTCAACATGGATGCGATCGGCCTGATCAAGGTTCTGTCCAATTCGGATGCTTTGGCATTCCTGCCTGCGAAGATAGGGCGGCTGTTGTTTGACAATAGTGGCGTGTCAGAAATCCCGCTTGGCGATTATGTGGAAACGCGCCAGATCTCGATCTGGCATCAGGCTGACGCCAATCTCTATCCCACTCTTGAAGGCGTTATTCGCAGATGCAGCACCTTTCTGCGCTCTGCATTCAGGAATTAGCCGTCCGCACCTTTGCACCAGGATGTCATGCTCGCAGCATTCGAGGATGGTCCCTTCATGCAGGAATGGTTCATTCATTTGTGAATGGATAGCTAAATATTTTCTATTTACAAATGGTCAACCTGCATCAACGCTCAACCTGTTGAGGTGACGTCAATCGCAATGCGCCGCCATGGCGCCAAATGGGAGGGCAAATTGATCAAATCACTCAAGAGCGCAGTCTTCGCGCTGACTTTGGCCACAGCTGGGTCATCCGTCGCAGTCGCACAGACAAATATGACATTCCACACAGCCGGCAGCGGCACGCCCGTCGGCCTGACAGCAACCGCCCTTGCAGAATTCGCGTCTGAACGCGGCATCGGCAATATTCAGATTTCCGAAGGCAAAGTGGCTACCCTTTATCTGCAGGCACTCGCCGAAGGAAAAATCGACCTTGCGAATGGTCCTTTCATCCTTCCGTTCCTGATGACAAAAGGGGCTGGTCCCTATGCCAAGATCGGCAAGGAGAAGGGCGCCGCGCTTGGTGCCAATATCCAGTTACTGTATCCATACACACTGGCTGTGTTTTCCTTGTATGCATACAACGCCAAGGGCATGAACGGCTGGGACGACCTTAAGGGCCGCAAAATCCTGAATGGGCCGCCGCGCGGTGCCGCGACCACGAACTCGCGCGCACTGGCACAGTTCTTTGGCGGTGCGAAGCATGGCCAGGATTATGAGTCGGTTACCGTGAACTGGAATCAGGCGTCGGCCGCCATTGTTGACGGAACCGCCGATGCGGCTGTTCTGACCGTGCATTTCCCGGGCCCTCGCGAAACCCGCAATATTGCTGCCGGTACGATGACCATGTGGTCGATGCCGAAGGCGAAATTCGAGTCTGAAAAGGGCCGCAAGCTGCTGAACAAGCCAGGGTCTGTCGCCTACACCGCTCCGGTATCC
>JAKMFG010000306.1 GCA_022425565.1 Alphaproteobacteria bacterium | reverse complement strand
GTCCGTTGGGGCTGCCGGTGCCGGCTCGCTGATAGGGGAAAATCTCAACAGCCTTCTCGGGAGGGCAAGCGCTGCTGCACGGCCGTCATCAACGGCCCTATCGTCTCCGGCTGCCGGCGGCAGGAAGGGCCCGAAGGTAGTTGAAATCACCCCAGACCCCGAAGCGCTGGTGCCTGCTTCAACGACAGTTGGATCGGGTCACGAAAGAGCTGGTGGTGACGAACGCATTTCCACAATGCTGGCCGATTTCGAAGCAGCGGCACAGAAGGCGCGTGAACCGCGCCATATGGGCAGGGCGCCTAAAGCAGAGCGATTCAAAACGCGCGGCGAAGAGCCTATCGGGCTGCCGGAGATCCCGGTGTTCCGAAAGGCCAAGGTCGAGGTGTTCAAGCGTGACAGGAATGGCGCGCTCGTGAAAGCAAGGGAGGCTTAAATGGCACGATCCTTCGACAACCTTTATATCGGCGGGTCCTGGGTGCCGGCAGGTGGTGCGTTTGACGACCTGAACCCGGCAGACGGCTCGGTCTGGGCGCGCGTCGCCGACGGCAATGGTGGGATGGCCGTCCGTGCCATTGAATCGGCGCAGGCTGCCTTCCCGCACTGGTCCGGACTGACCTATAACGAGCGTGCCCACTACATGCTGAAAGTCGCCGACGAGTTCGAGCGCCGTCGTGACGATCTTGTCGCTGCGCTGCAGGGCGAGGGTGGTGGCTGGTTCGGCAAGGGGATGTTCGAATCCGGTTATGTGCCCGAGGTGTTCCGTGCCGCCGCCGCCATGACCTACAACGCCATTGGCGAGGTCCTGCCTTCCGACCATGGCAAGGTATCGATGGCGATGCGCCGCCCCATGGGGGTCGTGACGGTTATTTCGCCCTGGAATTTTCCGACACTGCTCACGGCACGCGGCCTTGCCTTTCCAATCGCGGCCGGCAATTGCGTCGTGCTGAAACCGTCCGAGGAAACCCCCTACACAGGTGGAATGATATTCGCCGAGATTTTCGAGGCTGCCGGCGTTCCGGCGGGGGTTTTGAACGTGGTCACCTGTTCGCGTGAGAATGTACCGGCCGTGGGCGACATGATTGTCGAGCATCCGCTGGTCAAGGGGATCAGCTTTACCGGTTCAACGCCGGTAGGACGGGTCATCGCGGCCAAGGCAGGCGCGCATCTGAAAAAATGCTGTGTCGAGCTTGGCGGCAAGGATGCGCTGATCGTCTGTGATGATGCCGATATGGACCGTGCTACAGCGGCGGCCAATTTCGGCAGTTTCATGCATCAGGGCCAGATCTGCATGTCAGTCGAGAAAATTCTGGTTCAGGAGACGGTGTTTGACGAGTTCCTGACCCGGTTCGCCGAGCGTGCGGCAAAGTTGAAGGTTGGTGATCCAAGCGCCGACAAGGGCCATGTCATTGGCCCGCTGATCAATGACAAGCAGGCTGGCAAGGTCAGGGAACAGATCGAGGATGCTGTCGCGAAAGGCGCGCGGGTCGTGATTGGTGGCGGGGTCGAAGGACGGTTTGTCGAGCCGACGATCCTGACAGGCGTCACTCCGGACATGAAGGTCTATGCCGAGGAAACCTTTGGTCCGGTGGTACCGGTGATCCCCTACCGGACCGACAGCGAGGCGATCGCCATCGCCAATGACAGCGAATATGGCCTGTCTTCGGGCGTGATCACACGTGACGAGTCACGCGGCCTTGCAATCGCGACCGCGCTGGAGACCGGTATGTGCCACATCAATTGCAGCTCGGTAAATGACGAGCCGCATGTGCCGTTTGGCGGATCGAAATCATCCGGTGTCGGACGGCATGGCGGCCGCTGGTCAACCGAGACGTTTACCGAAACCAGATGGGTGACGCTTGAGCGTGGCGGGCGCGGTTTCCCGCCGATGTTCTAGCCGCAGGGGAGGAAAGAGGATGCAGGATACAGAGATGCGGGATACGGATTGGGCATCGCGAGACTGGACCTATGGCAAAATTCTCCGCGACAAGACGATCGTGGTGACTGGCTGTTCGTCGGGGATCGGGCGCGACACGGCAAAGCTGATCAAGCAGCTTGGCGGCGATGTTATCGGTGTCGATCGCAACAAGACCGAGGATTATGTCGACGAGTTGTATCTTGCCGACCTGTCCGACCGGCGCACCATCAAGGCACTGGTAGGCGCGCTGCCCGGGCGGATTGACGGCATTGCCAACATTGCCGGTCTGCCGCCGACAGCACCGGCCGATCTGGTGGTGAAGGTAAATCTTGTCGGCCTGAAATATTTCACCGAACTGATGGTTCCCAAGCTGAATGACAATGCCTCGATCGTGAACCTTGCTTCGC
>JAKMFG010000304.1 GCA_022425565.1 Alphaproteobacteria bacterium | reverse complement strand
CGTCCTGCTCGAGCAACGATTTCAGCGCCGGCAGCGGCTTGTCGTCCTGAACCCAGATGCCGACACCCCCGTTCCAGGCGGCAATCGCCTCGTCCAGCGCCTGCACACGAGCCGCCGTGATCCGCGGTCCATTTTCTTCCAACCGCAGATTGGCAGAGACAAGGACCGGCATGTCGCTATCCAGCAATTCCTGACTTTCGGCAAGAATGTCGGAGAAGAAGGTCACCTCGAACACGCCGGTCTGGTCGGTGAACTGGACAAAAGCAAACTTGTTGCCGCGCTGCGAGATCCGCACCTGCTTGGCCGATACCGAACCTGCCAGATTGACGCGCGGCTTTAGGTTACGGCTTTCGATCATGGCTGCCAGAGCGTTCGCAGAAATCACCTTGAGCTTGTCCAACCGGCCGGCATAGCCATCGAGCGGATGCGCCGACAGATACAGACCCAGCGATTCAAACTCCTCTCGAAGCCGGTCCATGCCGCTCCAGTCTTCGAACTGTTGCATGTGCACCGTCTTGTCCAGCGCATCATCCCCGCTGAACAGGCTGTCCTGACTGGATTTCGCATCCTGCCGCACAGTATCCGCAAAACCAAGGATAGCCTCGACATTCTCTAGCAACTCGTGCCGGTTGCCATGAAGGGAATCGAGCGCCCCCGCCCTGATCAGGTTTTCCATCTGCTTCTTGTTGGCGACGGCCTGCGGAAGGCGTTTCAGGAAATCGGTCAGATCAGCGAACACACCGTTCGCCTCGCGTTCGGCAACGAGTTGGGACATGGCCTCGGACCCGACATTGCGGATGGCACCAAGCGCATAGCGCACAGCCGCCCGGCCACCATTCTCGGGCAACTCGACAGTGAAACTCGCATCGGACCGGTTCACATCCGGTGGCCGCACCTCGATCTCCTCGCGCTGGCATTCCTGGCGGAAGACGGCCAGCTTGTCGGTGCTGCCGGCGTCGAGCGCCATGGAAGCAGCGAGAAATTCCTCGGGATAGTTCGCCTTGAGATAGGCCGTCTGGTAGGACACCAGCGCATAGGCCGCCGCATGCGACTTGTTGAAACCATAGCCGGCAAAGGCCGAAATCTGGTCGAAAACGTCAGAGGCAAGCTGTTCACTCAGGTCATTCTCGACGGCACCTGCAATGAAGGTCTGGCGCTGCTTGTCCATCTCGGCCTTGATCTTCTTGCCCATGGCGCGCCGCAAAAGGTCAGCACCGCCAAGCGTGTAACCGGCCAGAACCCGCGCCGCCTGCTGTACCTGCTCCTGGTAGATCATGATGCCGTAGGTTTCGGCCAGAACAGGCTCCAGCTTGGGATGCATGTAGGTGACGAGTGACGGGTCGTGCTTTCGCGCGACGTAATGTTTGATGTTCTCCATCGGGCCGGGGCGATAGAGCGCGACAACGGCGATAATGTCCTCGAAACGGTCAGGCTTCAGGCCTTTCAGGACATCTCGCATACCGGCGGATTCCAGCTGGAACACGCCGACCGTATCGCCAGCCGACAGCATCTCGAAGGTCTTGGTGTCATCCAGCGGAATGGTCGCAAGGTCAATTTCGACGCCACGCTGGGCAAGAAAGGCAACAGCCCGTTGCAGGACCGTCAGTGTCTTCAGCCCAAGAAAGTCAAACTTCACCAGACCGGCATTCTCGACCCATTTCATGTTGAACTGCGTCACCGGCATCGGCGAGCGTGGATCACGATAGAGCGGCACCAGCTGTTCCAGCGGCCGGTCACCAATCACCAGGCCGGCAGCATGGGTCGAAGCGTGACGATACAGCCCCTCTAACTTCATCGAGATGTCGATGAGCTCTCCAACCTGCTCGTCGTCACGGCGCTGCTGGCGAAGTTCTTCCTCGGTCTCCAGGGCCTGCGCAATGGTGACCGGGTTGGCCGGGTTGCTGGGGATCAGCTTGGCAATGCGGTCGACCTGCGGATAGGGCATTTCGAGAACGCGCCCGACATCGCGCAGCGCGGCGCGCGCCTGAAGCGATCCGAAAGTGATGATCTGGGCCACCTTGTCAAACCCGTATTTCTCCTGAACATAGCCGATCACTTCTTCCCGCCTGTCCTGACAGAAATCGATATCGAAGTCCGGCATCGATACACGCTCGGGATTGAGAAAACGCTCGAAAAGAAGTTCCCAGCGCAGCGGGTCGAGATCCGTGATCGACAAGGCCCATGCCACCACCGATCCTGCGCCAGAGCCACGGCCGGGACCAACCGGAATGTCGCGCGCCTTCGCCCACTGTATAAAGTCGGCAACGATCAGGAAATAGCCCGGAAACCCCATCTGGTTGATGACACCAAGCTCGAACTCCAGCCGTTCACGATAAGGCGCTGCGGCGGCCTCACGGGCAGCCTCGTCCATCTCGTCGGCAAAGACATGCCGGACTAGCCGGTCCTCCAACCCGTCACTGGCCTGACGTTTGAGTTCGTCCTCCTCGCCAAGCCCCGCCTCGGATTCGAATGGTGGCAGAATTGGCTTGCGCATTTCCGCCATGGCGCTACAGCGCTGCGCGATTACCAGCGTATTGCGGACCGCCTCGGGAATGTCTGCAAACAGGGCCGCCATCTCTTCGGCGGATTTGAAATAATGCTCGGCGGTAAAGCGCGGCCTGTCATCCTCGGCTAGCTTGCGACCATTGCCGATACAAAGAAGCACATCATGCGGCATCACCATGTCGCGTTTTTCGAAACGGCAGTCATTCGTCGCCACCAGCGGAATATCGGCGCTGATGGCCGCGTCCAGTAACAGCGGCTCGGCGCGCCGCCCGGCATCAAGGCCGTGACGCTGCAACTCGATATAAACACGGCCCGGAAGCGCATCCTTCAGCGCGGCAAGCCGTTCATCGACGAGCGCCGTCTGCCCTTCGGCAGCTGCCGCGCCAACAAAGCCGTTCACCGCCCCGCCGGTAAGCAGGATCAGACCCTCGCCGTCACCAGAAAGCGACTCCAGCTTGATCACCGGATCATCACCACCCTCGACCTCGAGAAGGGCTCGCGAGTTGTGACGGCAAAGCGCCTCGTATCCGGCCTCGCTCTGCGCCAGAAGCACCACCTCACCGCGGCCCCGCGAATCCGCGATGATGCACTCCAGCCCGATGATCGGCTGCACCCCTGCCTCGCGCATTTTTTCAGAGAATTCCAGTGCGCCGAACATGTTGTTGGTGTCGGTGATGGCCACCGCCGGCTGCGAATCGCCACCTGCAAGCGCCACGATCGACTTCAGGCGAAGCGTCGATTCCGCCAGCGAATAGGCTGAATGAACGCGCAAATGAACGAATGGGGCAGGCATTGAAAGTCCTCGGGGCAGGAATATAGGTAAAGGATATCGCACCCCTGTCCACGGGCAAACACCGGGTTGCGGATAATCTGTATTTTGTCAGCAGGACTTGTGCGTCAGATCTCGGCGATGCCGCCATCGCGGATGGTCAGTCGCCTGTCCATGGTGGCGGCAAGCGCCTCATTATGCGTGACGATCAGTGCCGCCGTGTCGGTGCCGCGCACAATATGGTTGAGATGTTCAAACACTTCGGCCGCGGTTTCCGGATCAAGATTGCCGGTCGGCTCGTCGGCTAGAAGGATACGCGGCGCATTGGCAACGGCCCGGGCGATGGCAACGCGTTGCTGCTCACCACCCGACAGCGCACCCGGACGGTGATCGCATCGCTGGCGAAGCCCGACCATGGCGAGCAGCTGTTCGGCGCGCTCCGCCGACTCCTCGCGGCCGAGGCCATTCAGCATCTGCGGGATCATCACATTCTCCAGAGCGGAGAATTCGGGAAGCAGGCGGTGAACCTGAAACACGAAACCGATATGCGAGCCGCGCAAACGCCCGCGCTTGCCGCTGCCCAGCTTACTGGTGACGATGCCGTCGATGGTCACTTCACCGCCACTCGGCTTTTCCAGCAGGCCGGCAATGTTGAGGAGCGTCGATTTGCCGGACCCAGACGGCCCGATCAGAGCCGTGATTTCACCACCACGCACCTCGAGGCTGGCGTCACGCAGGACCTCGATCACGGAACCGCCCTGCTCGTAATTGCGCTGAACATTGGTCAGTGACAGCAACACGTCGCCGGCAGCTTTTTTCGTGGTGCTATTCATGGCGCAGAACCTCTGCCGGGGCGATGCGGCCGGCACGCCATGCCGGGTACAGGCTGGCAAGGAGTGACAGGCCAAGCGCCATGGCGGTGACAAACCCGACCTCGGCCGGATCAACCTTTGCCGGAAGCGTCGACAGGAAGTAAATTTCGGCAGCAAACAGCTCGGCGCCGGAGATGCCCTCGATAAAGCCCTGGATCGATCCGATCTTCCAGCAGAACAGCAATCCGATCACCGTGCCGGCCATTGTGCCGACGACGCCGATACTGGCCCCGGTCATCAGGAACACCCGCATGATGGTGCCGCTGCTGGCCCCCATGGTGCGAAGCACTGCGATGTCGGCATTCTTGGACCGGACAAGCATGATCATGGAGGAGATGATGTTGAAGGCGGCGACAAGGATGATCAGCGTCAGGATCAGGAACATGACATTGCGCTCGACCCGCAGGGCGTTGATGAATGTACGGTTGCGCTGCAGCCAGTCGAAAGCGCGAAGCTCCTTGCCAATCTTGTCAGCCACAAGCGTTCGGATCACAGTGATGTTCTGCGGGTCGGCCGTATAGATTTCCAGCCCCGAGGCGCGCTCACTCATGCCAAACAGTTTTCCGGCGACATCGAACGGCATGAAAATGAACGAGCTGTCATATTCATGCATGCCGACGTCAAAGATTCCGGCAATGCGGTAGGCGCGCCGCGTCGGCAGGGTGCCAAAGGCGGTGGCCTCGCCGCGGGCCGAGGTCAGCGTGATGGTGTCGCCAACATTCAACCCCATCTTGAAGGCCATGCTCTTGCCGATGAGAAGACCGCCCTCGTCACGGAAGCCGGCGATCGCCTCGTCGCTGAGCGCATTCCAGAGCGGGCGCCGTGCCGCAAGGTCCGACCAGCGCACACCGCGGACAACCGCGCCGAGATTTGTGTTGCCGCGGCTTGCCATCACCTGCCCCTCGACCTGCGGGGTCACGGCAATCACCCCGGGGATCTCGGCAAGCGATACGGATAGCGGGTCGAAATCTGCAATGCCCGACCCGCCGGCGGCATAGATGCCGACATGGCCGTTCAGCCCGAGAATACGCCCGATCAGCTCTGCCCTGAATCCGTTCATCACCGACATGACGATTATCAGCGTGGCAACACCAAGGGTGATTCCGGCAAGCGAAAACCACGCGATGACGGAAATGAATCCTTCGGCCCGGCGCGACCGCATGTAGCGCTTCGCCAGAAGTCTCTCAACAGGAGAAAACAGCCGCATGAAAGCCCCTTTGCTGCCGTGCTGGCGCCGCCAGTCTATGC
>JAKMFG010000248.1 GCA_022425565.1 Alphaproteobacteria bacterium | reverse complement strand
TGTCGAAGCTGCCCTCATGCGCGCTGCTGTCCAGCGGCTTCAGCGTGCCATAACCCGCCGCGGCCAGATCGCGCGCGACGCCGCGCACGCCAAGACAGTCGGCGCGGTTCGGGGTGATGGCGATCTCGATGACCGGGTCGTCCAGGCCGGCCCAGCCGGCAAAGCTTCCGCCAACCGGCGCGTCCTGATCCAGATCGATGATGCCGTCATGCTCGTCCGAAATCATCATCTCCCGCTCCGAGCAGAGCATGCCGTTCGAATCCTGACCACGGATGTTGCCGGCCTTCAGCACCAGATCGATGCCGGGCACATAGGCACCTGCCGGGGCGAAGACGCCCTTCATGCCGGCACGCGCATTCGGCGCGCCGCACACAACCTGCACAGGATCACCGCTGCCGGTATTCACCATGCAGACACGCAGCCGGTCGGCATCGGGATGCTGTTCGGCAGAAATCACCTCGGCGATGGTGAAGGAGGCGAGACGTTGCGCCGGATCATCGAAGCTCTCTACCTCGAGTCCCAGCATCGGCAGGGCGTCGAGAATTTCGTCAAGTGGGCGGTCGGTATCGAGATGGTCGAACAGCCAGTCACGGGTAAATTTCATCAGACAGTCCCCCCGACAAGGCCGGCATGGATTGACGGCGCATCGAACGGCAGGAAGCCGTAATGGCGCATCCAGCGCAGGTCGCTGTCATAGAATGTACGCAGGTCGGGAATGCCGTATTTCAGCATCGCAATCCGCTCGATCCCCATGCCGAAGGCAAAGCCCTGATATTTCTCTGGATCATATCCGCAATTCGCCAGGACGCGCGGGTTGACCATGCCGGAACCGAGAATTTCCAGCCAGTCGTCACCGGCACCAATCTTCAGACCGCCACCATCGCGGGTACAGCCGATATCAACCTCGGCCGACGGTTCGGTGAACGGGAAATAGCTGGGGCGGAACCGCACCGGCAGATCGTCCACGCCGAAGAAGGCGCGGCAGAAATCGATCAGGCAGCCTTTCAGATGTCCCATATGGATGCCGTCGCCGATGACCAGCCCCTCGCACTGATGGAACATCGGCGAATGGGTGGCGTCATGGTCAGACCGGTAGGTACGCCCGGGAACGATGATCCGCACTGGCGGCTCGGTTACCTCCATGGTCCGAATCTGCACGGGCGATGTATGTGTGCGCAGCACCTTGCGCCGTCCCTCTTCATCAGGCGGCAGGTAGAAGGTGTCATGCTCCTGCCGGGCGGGGTGCTCCTCGGGAATGTTCAGCGCGGTGAAGTTGTAATAGTCGGATTCGATGTCCGGCCCTTCGGCGACGGTGAATCCCATCTCGGCAAAGATGGCAACAACCTCTTCAATGGTGCGCGATAACGGGTGAAGGCGCGCCTCGGTCTCGGGGCGGGACGGCAGACTGACATCAACCGCTTCGGCGGCAAGCCGTGCATCAAGCGCAATGCGCGACAACGCCGCCTGACGGGTTTCGATGGCGGCGGCGATAGTGTCCTTGACCGTGTTCAGCGTCTGACCGGCGGTCTTGCGCTCTTCCGGGTCCATGCCGCCGAGCTCACGCATCATCAGCGAGATGCGGCCTTTCTTGCCAAGCGCGTCGATGCGCACGGCTTCCAGCGCGTCGGTGGTGTCCGCGGCCTCGACCGCACTCAGGATTTCAGATGAAAGCTCGTCCAGATTCTGCATCGTACCTGTCTCGGAAATGGCATTGTTCGGTCGATATTAACGTGCCGAAATCTGCCGAAAAATATAAGGGCCGCCGCCTTGAACTGCCAGACCAAAAACTGTTCCGGCGTGGTGTCAAAGCGACGGCCCGTTGTCTCGGCCTTGATGGGTCCGTTTACGCCGCCGCGCGTGACTGCTCGACCAGCACGGCAAAGGCTGCCGGCTCGTTCACGGCAAGATCGGCAAGCATCTTGCGGTCGATCTCGATGCCGGACTTGATCAGCCCGCCCATCATCTGCGAATAGGTCATGCCGTGCATGCGGGCAGCGGCGTTGATCCGCTGGATCCACAGGGCGCGGAACTCACGCTTGCGGGTGCGGCGGTCGCGATAGGCATATTGACGTGCCTTGTCGACGGCCTGCGTGGCGGTGCGGAAGGTGTTCTTCCGACGGCCATAGTAACCCTTTGCAGCCTTCATCACCTTGGCGTGACGCGCGTGGGTGGTGGTACCTCTTTTGACTCGTGCCATGCTCCGTCCCCTTTATGCGTAAGGCAGGAATTTTTTGACGATGCGCGCATCCGCGTCGCACAGGATCATCGTCCCGCGCGCCTGGCGCTTCATCTTCTGGGAACGGCGGCGCAGATTGTGGCTCAGGAACGCTGCCGAGCCACGGACCTTGCCGCTGGCGGTCAGGCGGAAGCGTTTCTTCGCTCCGCTCTTCGTCTTCATCTTGGGCATTTCAACCTCGTCAGTTCTAAAGGTGGCCGCTCCCCTCGCGCGGGGCCCATTCAAACGGTTGCGGCGATCAGCCGGCCAGGCATGCCCTGATTTTTCAGGCCCGGACGCGACAGTGATATGCGCGAAGCCGTGGTTATAGGGCTGCGCGCAGCAGGAATCAAGCGGTTTTGGCCAGAATGGCGGTGCTGGTCAGCGCGGGGCGATGACCATCACCATCTGGCGACCTTCAAGCTTCGGCATGGCCTCGACCTTGGCGACCTCCTCGGTCTCCTGGCGCACACGCGCGAGAACCTTGGCACCCAGGTCCTGGTGGGCCATTTCACGCCCACGGAACCTCAGGGTGACCTTCACCTTGTCGCCAGCGGCAAGGAACTTGGACACATTGCGCATTTTCACCTGGTAATCATGCTCGTCAATATTGGGACGGAACTTGATTTCCTTGACCTCGATGGTCTTCTGCTTCTTGCGCGCCTCGTTGGCCCGTTTCTGCGCCTCGTACTTGTACTTGCCATAGTCGAGAATCTTGCAGACAGGCGGATCGGCATTCGGCTGCACCTCGACAAGGTCGAGACCGAAATCTTCAGCCTTTGTAAGAGCTTCACGGGTATCGAGGACGCCCAGCTGGTTACCTTCCGGGTCGATACACCGAACTTTCGGCACCCTGATGGCGCCGTTTACGCGCGGGCCGTCAATGACGGGCGGCACGTTACTATGGGGACGAGCTATTTAACTTCTCCTGTTTTTTCGGCGCCGACAACCGGCAGCCAGAACGCATTCGACGGCGGCGTCCCGCGCACCGTCGTGGGCATTTTGTATCAAAAACTGCCCGATTTGCCTAGTCACTTAGCGATTCGCAGCTTTGCGGTGCCGGCCGCGGTCATTCCGCAGCCATCGTCGCGCGCCGCGCCAGATCCGGCGGCAGGCTCTCGCCGCGAAGCATGGCCAGCGCCTCCTGCATCGGGATCACCTGCTGCTCGTTGGAGCCGAGGCGGCGCAATGCCACCGTGCCAGCCTCTTCCTCGCGGCCACCGACCGCCAGGATATAGGGCACTTTCATGACACTATGCTCGCGCACCTTGTAGCTGATCTTTTCGTTGCGAAGATCACTGCTGGCACGCATTCCGGCAGCACGGAATGCCTCGGTGACCTGCTTCGCATAGTCGTTGGCTCTGTCGGTGATCGAGGCGACCACGACCTGCGTCGGGGCCAGCCATGGTGGCATGCGACCAGAATATTGCTCGATGATGATGCCGATCCAGCGCTCCAGCGAGCCAAGAATGGCGCGGTGCAGCATGACCGGCCGGTGGCGGTTGCCGTCCTCGGCCACATATTCGGCGTCCAGCCTGTCCGGCAGCACGAAATCCACCTGCAGCGTGCCACACTGCCAGTCACGGCCAATGGCGTCACGAAGCACGAATTCCAGTTTCGGGCCATAGAACGCGCCCTCGCCCGGGTTCAGCACAGTCTCAAGCTCGGCCGCGTCACAGGCATCGGTCAGCGCGGATTCAGCGCGATCCCACACATCATCCTCACCGGCGCGCACTTCCGGCCGGTCCGAGAATTTCACGCGAATATCCTCAAACCCGAAATCGGCATAAATCGACTGAAGAAGCTCACAGAAGATAACCGATTCAGCGGTGATCTGGTCCTCGGTGCAGAAGATATGCGCGTCATCCTGCGTAAAGGCGCGAACCCGCATGATGCCGTGAAGCGCACCGGACGGCTCGTTCCGGTGGCATGAGCCGAATTCGGCCATGCGGAGCGGAAGGTCGCGATAGGATTTGATGCCCTGGCGGAAGATCTGCACATGGCAGGGGCAATTCATCGGCTTCAGCGCCAGTGTGCGGTCATCCTCGGCCTCGGCGGTGAACATGTTCTCGCGGAATTTGTCCCAGTGGCCGGAGGCTTCCCACAGCGCACGGTCGACAAGCTGTGGTGTCTTCACCTCGTCATAACCACCTTCTTCAAGGCGGCGGCGCATGTAGGTCTCGATCTCGCGATAGATGGTCCAGCCGCTCGGATGCCAAAATACCGATCCCGTTGCCTCTTCCTGAAGGTGGAAGAAACCGAGTTGCTTGCCGAGCTTGCGGTGGTCCCGCTTCTCCGCCTCCTCCAGCATATGGAGATAGGCATTGAGTTCCTTTTCCGTGCGCCATGCCGTGCCATAGATGCGCTGCAGCATCGGACGGTCCGAATCCCCGCGCCAGTAGGCACCGGCAACACTCATCAGCTTGAAGGCATGCCCCATGCGACCGGTCGAGGCCAGATGCGGCCCGCGGCACAGATCGATGAAATCACCCTGCTGGTAGAAGGTGACCGTCTCACCAGCCGGAATTGCCTCGACAAGCTCTATCTTAAACGGCTCATTGTTCTTCTTGTAGAAGGCGACCGCCTCGTCACGGCTCCAGACATTGCGGATGATCGGCTCGTCGCGATCAACGATCTCATGCATGCGCGCCTCGATGGCGGCAAGATCTTCGTCGCTGAACGCGGCCTCGCGATGAAAATCGTAATAGAATCCGTTTTCGATAGACGGACCAATAGTGACCTGTGTCTCGGGATACAGCTCGAGAACCGCCTCAGCCATCACATGCGCGGCATCATGCCTGATGGTGGCGAGAATGGTCTCATCCTTTGCCGTCAGAAGTGCCAGCGAGGAATCAGCCTCGATCTCGCGGGTCATGTCCCATTCCTGACCATCGACAACAGCCAGCATCGCCGCCTTGGCGAGGCCCGGGCCGATATCGGCCGCAATGGTCGCCGGCGAGACCGGGGAATCATAGCTTCTGGTGGATCCGTCTGGAAGGGTTACGATCGGCATGGGCCTGTATCATCCTGGATGTCGCGCGCGAAAATGGCTTTATGTGAAAACGCCTGTTGCGCAAACTAGCTTCACGCTTCGGCAAACTCAAGACCGGAACAAATTCAGCCGGTGTGACGGCCCTTTAGAAGACGTGCGTAAATCGCAATGGTCTGGTTACACATCTGGTCGCTCGAAAAGTTCGCTTCGATTTGGTTGCGTGTCTCCTGCGCCATCGTCTGACGCTGGCTGGCAGTGAAATCAAGCGCCTTGCCAAGGCATTCAGCAAGGCTGCCGGCGTCCACAGGCGTGGCAAGCCAGCCCGTCTTGCCATGGACAATCGACTCTGCAGCCCCGCCATGGTCAAAGGCCACTACCAGACGACCCATGGCCTGCGCCTCCAGCGACACGCGGCCAAATGGCTCTGGCGTAACCGACGGCATGGCGACGATATCCGCTGCCATCAGCGCCGCCGGCATGTCATCGACGCCATGCGCCAGCCGGAAGCGGCCCTCGAGCCCCAGTCTCATGCCGGTCTGTGTCAGCCTGTCTATGAAGGCCTGCTTGCCGTCTGCCGCACCAAGCAGAACGCAGATGAACCGACGGTCAGCAATTTTTGCCAGCGCTTCCAGCAGAATTTCATGACCTTTCCAGGCCGTCGGCCGTGCCGGCAGCATGATCACAGGTTGGTCTTCGGGAAGCGCGATAGAGTCGACAAAGCGGATGATCCGCGATTGCGCCACGGCAGCCGGGTCGAACACCTCGATATCCACGCCGCGCTGCACGACTGTCAGCTTGCTGCCCTGCGCGCCGAACTGACGCTCGATCTGTGATTTCACATAGCGCGAGATCGCGATGATATGGTCGGCAGCCAGCATTTTGCCGTTGAAGATGCGCTTCAGCAGGGTCGTATTCTGGAAGCGACCATGCACAGTGCTGACCGAAATGATCCCGAGCGCTCTGGCGACGGGAAGTACGATTTGCGCCGGCACGCGCGAGCGTACATGCACGATATCGGCGCCTTCATCCTTCAGGATGCGCTTGACCCGTCGGCGCAGGCCCGACCAGGCAAGCGGATTCTTCACCCCGACGGGGAGTTTGTGGTGAACCGCGCCGAGCCGGTCGAGATGCCGGACCAGCGGTCCGCCCGATGAAATAACCACGGCCTTGCCCCCGGCATCGATGATGGCACGTGCCATTTCGATCGTGCCACGCTCGACACCGCCGCGCACAAGCGCCGGTAGCACCTGTACGATAACGGGCCCTTTGCCGCTCTGGCCGTGCGACTTGACGAATCCTGCTGTCCGCGTGTTAGTGGTCATAAGGTATCTCCTGACGGCGTGATAGCATTGGCGCGCCGGAAATTCGAGAACGTTTTCGTGGCAAGAGGATGACAGGTTTGGCGCAGGCAGACTATCTCGAGATTGGCAGCGGTGACCGGCTGGCCTATCGCCGCCTTCCGGGCAGCGGTGCCGGCGTCACATTTCTGTGTGGGCACGGCTCCGACATGGACGGCACCAAGGCGCTCGAGGTCGAGGCATGGGCGCGGGAAGCAGGCCGTCCCTGCCTGCGATTCGACTATCGCGGCCACGGTCTTTCGAGCGGCGATTTCCTCGACGGCAACATCTCCAGCTGGACATCCGACTGCCTTGCGGCGATCGACACGCTGACCGAGGGGCCACAGATCCTCGTCGGGTCATCACTTGGCGGCTGGCTGATGCTAAATGTTGCGCTGGCGCGCCCCGACCGCGTTGCCGGGCTGATCGGCATTGCGGCGGCACCGGACTTCACCGAGGATCTTCTCTGGGCCGAATTCACCGACGAACAGCGCGCCCGGATCGAGGCCGACGGTGTGATTGCGCTGCCAAACCCCTATTCGGACGAGCCGGTAAAATATCCCTGGCACCTGATCACCGACGGACGGGACAATCTGCGGCTTCGCGGCGGGCTGGACATCACCTGTCCGGTCCATCTCCTTCACGGCATGCAGGATGAAGAGGTGCCATGGCAGACGGCGACCAGCACCGCAGAATGCCTGGCAAGCAGGGATGTCGAGCTGTCTCTGGTCAAGGGTGCCGGCCACCGGTTTTCCGAGCCGGACCAGCTGGCGCTGCTTCGCGGTGCGCTGGAACGGATGGCGGCACAGACAGGCTAGCTGTTCAGGCTAGAAATCCAGATTGGCGTAATGCGCCGCCGGTGTCAGGCCGGCCACGACATCAGCAAGCAGATCGCGGAATGACGGCCGCGACTTGATCTTCGCATACCATTGCCTGGCCTCAGGATGACGGTCCCAGTCGATATCGCCGAAATAATCGGTCACCGACAGATGCGCCGCCGCCGACAGGTCGGCAAGCGACATCGCCTTGCCGGCAAGCCAGTTGCCCTGCTCGGCAAGCCAGTCGATATAGTCGAGATGGTTATGCAGGTTTGCCATCGCCGCACGCATTACCTCTGATGAGGGATTGCCACGGATCGAAACACGCTTGATGTAGCGCTCCTTCAGAAGCGGCGCGCCAACCTCGCGAACGAACTTGTCCTCGAACCAGTTGGTCAGCCGGCGAATCTCGGCACGTTCGGCGGGCGTGCCCCAGATCAGGCTTGTCGACTTGTCCTCGGTCTCCTCGAGAAATTCGGCAATCACCATGGTGCCGGCCAGAACGACGCCATCCTCGGTGACGAGCACCGGAACATCGCCAGACGGATTCATGCCGAGGAATTCCTCATGCCGTTCCCAGGGGAGTTCCATTTTCGGGAAAAAGACGAGGTTCCGCTCGGCAAGCATCAGCCGCGCCGTGCGGGAGGCGCCATATAAGGGATGATGATGCAGGAAACGCATGTGGTCTGTTTTGTCGCCTCGTCCTGAAACTGGCTGAAATCCTAGCCGGGAAGCGCCCTGACGGCAAGTGGCCCCGGCGGCAAATCACCCAGTGCACCGTCCTTCAATTCGAAGAATTGCAGACGCTCCAGCTCGATGAATCCCGGCCAGTCGATACCGTAGGGCGCAGCCGGTACAAAGCCGAATTTCGGATAATAATCCACCTCACCGGATACAAGCACCAGCTGCCAGCGCCCGTTCTTTGCCCGGCCAAGTGCCTCTTTGATAAGGTCACGGCCGAACCCGCGCCCACGCTCACTCGGCTGCACCGCAAGCGGCCCCAGCAGCAGTA
The DNA here is from genome assembly GCA_022425565.1 of Alphaproteobacteria bacterium. Lineage (GTDB taxonomy): Bacteria > Pseudomonadota > Alphaproteobacteria > Puniceispirillales > Puniceispirillaceae > UBA8309. Next base: position 9,477 of record JAKMFG010000248.1, on the reverse strand, counting down.
TGCGCTCGTCGCCAAGCATGACTTCCCAGAATCGCAAGGAGCCGACGGTCTCGCCATCTGCGCGGATGACAAGGCACAGTTCGGGAACCGGCGGGCCAGGGCGAAGCTGCCATACCGAACGGCTGTGGCGCTTCGGTCCAAAGGCCTCGGCCATCAGCGTTTCAATGGCCGGCAGATCGGCATCTGTCTGTACGGATATCTCGGGCATGGAACCGGATTAACCGAATTTGCTTTTTCAGACAACAAGCAACAGAACGGATCACGCCAACGGCATCAGGCGGATGTGCCGCCGTCTGCCGCTGCGGTTTCCTCGTTGGACAAAGGCATCTCCAGTCGCGGCACGATTTCTGTCGGCACGACCTGCCAGAACTTGCCGATCTCGACATCCCACTCGTTGAGCAGCCGTGCGGCAAGAGCGGAATCGGTGGCCTTGGCGTGAGCCTCGACCAAGCCCTTCAGTTCAGCTTCCCAGTGAGATGTTCCGATCCTGACAACCTGCAGGCTTTCCGGATTAACCCGGCTCATGAACTGACCGTCAGGGTCATAGACAAAACCTATGCCGCCGGTCATTCCAGCACCAAAGTTGTCACCAACCTCGCCAAGGATCACCACACGTCCGCCCGTCATATATTCACAAGCGTTGGTCCCGGCCCCCTCGACAACCGCTGTTGCGCCGGAGTTGCGCACGCAAAGGCGCTCACCGGCCTGGCCGGCTGCAAACAGCATGCCGGAGGTTGCTCCATAAAGGACGGTGTTGCCGATGATGGTGTTGTCATGCGCAACAAAGGCTGCTGCTGCCGACGGACGCACGATGATGGTGCCGCCCGACAGTCCTTTGCCCACATAGTCGTTGGCATCCCCGATCACCTCGAGCCGCAGTCCCTGCGTGGCAAAGGCGCCGAGCGACTGGCCGGCCGTCCCGCGAAGACGCACCGAGATGTGGTTCTCGCGAAGGCCCGTCATCCCGAACTTGCGAACAATGTGCGAGGACAGGCGCGTGCCAATGGCGCGCTGTGTGTTCTCCACATTGTAGGACAGCTGCATTTTCGATCCGAACTGCAGCGCCGTATCGGCGTCGCGGACCATCAGCGCATCCAGTGTGTCCGGAACCGCCTCGCGGTCACGGTCACGCGGGCTGCCGGCCTCGATATCACGCTCGGCCTGAACCAGAATGGGGTTCAGGTCGAGATCGTCGAGCGCGGCGTCACCACGGCTGACCTGTGACAGAAGGTCGGTGCGGCCGATCACCTCTTCCAGCGAGGTGAAACCAAGAGAGGCGAGAATCTCGCGAACCTCTTCAGCCAGATGGGTGAAGAGCTGCACCACCTTCTCCGGCGTGCCCTCGAACTTGGCACGCAGGTCGTCGCGCTGTGTACAGACACCGACCGGGCAGGTGTTAGAGTGGCACTGACGTACCATGATGCATCCCATGGCAATCAGCGCCGAGGTGCCGATGCCATATTCGTCGGCGCCAAGCATCGCCGCCATGACGATGTCACGGCCGGTCTTCAGCCCGCCATCGGTGCGTAGCACAACCTTGCTGCGAAGATCGTTCATACACAGCACCTGATGCACCTCGGACAGGCCCATCTCCCACGGAAGACCAGCATGCTTGATCGAGGATTGCGGGCTGGCCCCGGTACCGCCGCCATGGCCCGAGACCAGAATGGCGTCAGCCTTGGCCTTGGCCACACCGGCGGCGATGGTGCCGATGCCGGTCGAGGCAACCAGCTTCACACAGACCTTGGCGTCGGGGTTGATCTGCTTCAGGTCGTAAATCAGCTGTGCCAGATCCTCAATGGAATAGATGTCATGGTGCGGCGGCGGCGAGATCAGCGTCACGCCGGGTGTCGAGTGGCGGAGCCGCGCGATCAGGCTGTCAACCTTGATCCCGGGAAGCTGGCCACCCTCGCCGGGCTTTGCCCCCTGCGCCACCTTGATCTCGATTTCCCTGCAATTGTTAAGATATTCAGCGGTCACACCAAAGCGGCCCGAGGCAATCTGCTTGATGGCGCTGGACGGGTTGTCACCATTCTCGCGAAGCCGGAAGCGCGACGGGTCTTCTCCGCCTTCGCCAGAGTCGGACTTGGCACCGATACGGTTCATCGCGATTGACAGCGTCTCGTGCGCCTCGGGGCTGAGCGCGCCGAGCGAGATGCCCGGCGAGACCAGCCGCTTGCGGATGCGGGTGATGGATTCGACATCCTCGATCTTCACCGGCTCGGCAGCTGCCTTGAAATCCATCAGATCGCGAAGGTTGATCGGCCCCTGGCTTCCGACAAGCGAGGAATATTTCTTCCAGCTCTCGAAAGATCCCGTGTCGCAGGCATGCTGCATGGCGTGGATTAGCTGGCCGTCAAAGGCATGGCGCTCGCCCGAGCGGCGATAGCGGAAGAAGCCGCCGACCGGCAGTATGGCGTCGGCTGTCTCATACGCCTTGCGATGCATTTCAGTGACCCGCGATGCAATGCCGGTCAGGCCGAGGCCCGAAATCCGCGACGACATCGGCGGGAAATATTTTGCAACAAGCGAGCGTGACAAGCCAAGTGCCTCGAAATTGTAACCGCCGCGATAGGAGGCGATGACCGAAATCCCCATCTTCGACATGATCTTGAGAAGCCCGTTTTCAACAGCCGTACGATAGTTGGCAACAGCTTCGGGAAGGGTCAGTTTCGGCAGCAGCCCGCGGTCATGGCGCTCGGCAATGGCTTCTTCTGCAACATAAGCGTTGATCGTTGTCGCGCCGACACCGATCAGCACCGCGAAATGATGCACATCGAGACATTCGCCGGTGGCGACATTGACCGAGGCAAAGGTGCGAAGCTGCTGGCGTACCAGATGCGAATGCACGGCACCGGTCGCCAGGATCATCGGGATCGGGCAGCGCGTATCGGATACAGCACGGTCCGACAACATCACATGTTCGCAACCCGAACGAACGGCCTCTTCGGCCTCGTTGGCGATGCGCTCCAGCGCGGTGGTGAAATCATCCTGCCCGTCAATATCGAAGGTGCAGTCGATGGTGACCGCCTTGTCGCCAAGATATGAGACCAGCGCATCCCATTCCGGCACTGTCAGAACCGGTGAGTTCAGAAGCAGGTGATCACACTGTTCCGGTGCCTCGTCGAGAATGTTGCCCAGATTGCCGAGACGTGTGCGAAGCGTCATCACATGACGTTCGCGGAGGCTGTCGATCGGCGGGTTCGTGACCTGCGAAAAATTCTGCCGGAAGAAATGATGCAGACCACGATAGCGGTTGGACAGCACCGCGAGCGGCGTATCGTCACCCATCGAGCCAACGGCTTCCTTGCCGCCTGCTGCCATCGGCTGCAGGATCAGCTCAAGGTCTTCCATGGTCCAGCCCGCAATCATCTGGCGGCGGCGCACGTCAAGCGCCGGCAGCCGCTCGGAAGGCTTGGTGCCATTATGAGCCAGAAGCGTGCCCATCTGCTGCGACCGGCCGATCCATTTTGCCCAGTCGCGCTTTCCGGCCAGCTCGGCCTTCAACTCGTCATTCAAGAACATCGTCCCGCGCTTGAGGTCGATTCCCATCATCTGGCCGGGGCCGATACGGCCACGTTCAAGGATACGCTCTTCCGGCACAACGACCATGCCGGTCTCGGATCCGGCGATTACCAGACCATCGTCAGTCACCACATAGCGCATCGGGCGAAGGCCGTTCCGGTCGAGACCGGCGATCACCCAGTTATTGGCATAGGCAGCAATGGCCGCCGGACCGTCCCACGGCTCCATGACAGCATTGCAATAGGCATAGAGCTTGGCCAGTTCGCCGTCACCATCGACATCGACAGCAGCCGGAATCATCATCGTCTTGACCATCGGCAGGGTGCGCCCGCCATGGCCCATCAGCTCGAACACCGCATCGAGAGCGGCCGAATCCGAACTGCCCTTGCCGATTACCGGCTTCAGATCCTCGATGGCGTCGCCAAAGACATCGGAATCCATCCGATCCTCGTGGCAGGTCATCCAGTTCTGGTTGCCGCGGATGGTATTGATCTCACCATTGTGCGCCAGCACTCGAAACGGCTGCGCCAGCTTCCAGGTCGGCATGGTGTTGGTCGAATAGCGCTGGTGATAGATGGCAAAGGACGACACAAAGCGCTTGTCCAGCAGGTCCGGGAAGAAAGCCGTGACCTGCTCGGCGAGGAACATACCCTTGTAAATGATCGAACGGCTGGACATCGAGCAGATGTAGAAATCGCTGATCAGCTCGGCGGTGACCGCCTTTTCAATGCGACGGCGCACGACATAGAGCTGGCGCTCGGCCTCCTCCTCGTCGATATCCGTCGACATCGAGAACATAATCTGCTCGATCTCGGGACGTGTGGCATTCGCCTTGTCGCCAAGTGCGTGCGTGTCCACAGGCACCTGCCGCCAGCCATAGATCACATGACCAACCGCCAGAATTTCCTGCTCGACAATGCAACGGCAGCGTTCCTGTGCGGCAAGGTCGGTGCGTGGCAGGAAGACCATGCCGACAGCCAGTCTGCCGCCATCATCGTCGTGACCTGTACGGGCGATATGCTCGATAAAGAAGTTACGCGGAATCTCGATATGGATGCCGGCACCATCGCCGGTCATGCCGTCGGCATCGACAGCGCCACGGTGCCAGATCGCCTGAAGCGCCTCGATCGCCGCATCAACGACCGCACGGGTCGGCTTGCCGTCGCGTGCGGCCACAAAGCCGACACCGCAGGCATCGTGCTCCATCTGCGGGCCATAGACCCCGGCATCTGTCAGGCGCGCCTCGTTACGGGCGCGGCGGGCCAGATATTCGGCTTCGTCAAAAATCTCGTGCTTGCTCATGGTCATTATCCTCGAAACAGGCGAAACGGGTTCAGGCACCGGCTGCAGCCGCACGCGGCGCGTCGCTCTGCGCCATGATGTAGGAATGGATGGATTCGGCGGCGTCACGTCCGTCACGGACGCCCCAGACCACCAGCGAGGCACCGCGGACAATGTCGCCGGCGGCGAAGACACCAGGCAGATTCGTCATCATGGTGCGCCAGTCAACGCCGATCGTGCCCCATTTCGAGACCTCAAGTTCGGGCGCGCCGAACATCGCCGGCATATCCTCGGGATCGAAGCCAAGCGCCTTGATCACAAGGTCGGCCGGGATTTCATGCGAGGAGTCCTCGATGATCTGCGGCACCTGACGACCGGTGGCATCCGGCTGGCCGAGATGAATCTTCTGTGCCTGCACGGCGCGCACATGATTGTCGCCAAGGAACGCCTGCGGGGCAGACAGCCAGCGGAAATCGACGCCTTCTTCCTCGGCATTCGCCACCTCGCGCTGCGAGCCCGGCATATTGGCGCGGTCGCGGCGGTACAGACAGGTCACCGAATTCGCCTTCTGGCGGATGGCCGTGCGAACACAATCCATCGCCGTGTCACCGCCACCGATGACGACAACGTCGCGGCCTTCGGCGTTCAGCAGGCCGGAGTCGAAATCGGCCACCTCGTCGCCAAGGCTCTTGCGGTTCGATGCCGTCAGATAGTCGAGCGCTGGCACAATACCGCCCATTCCGATCCCCGGCGCCGAGATATCGCGCGCCTTGTAAACGCCTGTGGCGACCAGCACGGCGTCATGCGCCTCGCGGATTTCGTCAAAGGTAATGTCCGTCCCGATATCGCAGTTGAGACGGAAGGTGACACCGCCATCTTCAAGCAGCGTGTGACGGCGCTGCACAACGTGCTTCTCCAGCTTGAAACCGGGGATGCCATAGATCAGCAGCCCGCCTACGCGGTCGTAGCGATCATAGACCGTAACCTGATATCCGTTCTGGCGCAGCATGTCTGCGGCAGCAAGGCCTGCCGGACCGGCGCCAATGATGCCGACAGACTCGCTGCGCTCGGCAACAGGCTTGGGCGGCTGCACCCAGCCATTCTCAAACGCCGTCTCGGTAATATGTTTTTCGACCGCGCCGATGGTGACAGACTCAAATCCCTTCTCGATCACGCAACTGCCTTCACACAGACGATCCTGTGGGCAGATGCGGCCGCAAATCTCGGGCATGTTGTTGGTCTGCGACGACAGCTTATAGGCCTCTTCCATACGGCCCTCGGCGGTCAGCATCAGCCAGTCGGGGATGTTGTTGTGTAGCGGGCAGTTGGTCTGGCAAAACGGCACACCACACTGCGAGCAGCGCGATGCCTGCGTTTCGGCCGAAGCAACATCGAATTCGTTGTAGATTTCGTCGAAATCGGCCACACGGTCACCCGCGCCGCGCTTTTTCGGCATTTCCTTGTCCGTATTTACGAACTTCAGCATCTTGTCCGACATCGTTCTGCCCTCTCTAACCGAGACCATTATTCCCAAGACAACAATGACGCGGACCGCCCACCGCCAACCCACTGAAGGGCTGACGCATCACAGCACCGCGTCATAAAAAGTCAACATTGGTTACCCTTTTTGGACATGGATAGCAAGTTTTATTCCTTCACAATCCTGTGTCCAGAGATCAAATCAGCATTTTAGTACCATATCGGACCTATAATGGGTGCAGCTGTTTCTCGCCGGCTGGCAACCAGTTTGACGGCCACCGGTCAACAGGCTAGGTCTGTAGAGATTCGGCATGTCACAATGCAGGCTGGATATCTGCAATTTCAGGACTTTCCGCCATGCCACTTCTGCTTCTTGTCCTCGTCGCTGCCGTGCAGGGCCTGACAGAATTCCTGCCCGTATCGTCATCTGGCCATCTGGCGCTAATCCCGCTTGTCACGGACCAGCCCTACCAGGGGCGTGCCATCGATGTGGCGGCGCATGTCGGCACACTCGGTGCGGTGTTGCTGTATTTCCGCCGCGACTTGATTGCCATGCTGCTGGCGTTGCGGCCGGGAAACGCTTCGCAAGCTGTTGCAGATCAGCGGCAGATGATCCGCCTTCTGATCATCGCCACCATACCGGTCTTTGCCGTCGGATTCGTCGTCAATGAAATCGACCCTGCCTGGCTGACGGACATCAGGACGCTTGCCGTGGCCAATCTCGTTTTTGCCGCCCTGCTTTGGCATGCCGACCGCGTGCCCGACATCGCTGGCAAACTCGCCGACATGCGGTATGGCGGCGCTGTCATGATCGGCCTTGCCCAGTGCCTTGCGCTGATCCCGGGCGCCTCACGCTCGGGCGTCACCATGACAGCAGCGCGCTATCTCGGCATCGGACGGGTCGATGCAGCGCGGTTTTCCATGCTGCTGTCGATCCCTACCATTGCCGGGGCTGGCCTTCTTAAAGGGCTTGATATTGTTGCAGATGGGGATGCCACGCTCGGCATGGATGCCCTGATAGTGGCGGTGCTGTCTTTTGGATTCGCACTGGCCGCCATCAGCTGGATGCTGCGCTGGCTCGCGCGCGCTGATTTCAGAATTTTTGTCTGGTACCGGCTGACGCTTGGCGCGCTGCTCGTGGTTGCGATTGGCGTTGGTGCCGGCTGACCGCTGACACAGGATCGTGGCTAGCGCCTGGCGAACTGCCCACCCGGCCGGTAACAACCCATATAATCAGGCAGAATGGCCGACACCGGCGTCGCGGTGATGCCGAGATCAGACAGCCCCTTGGCATCGTAACCGACCACATTGTCGATCGCGAGCAGGCGCACCTGATCGACTGTCAACGGCGGGTTCGGCAGCATGCCCGCAAAGACCGCACCAAGTGACATCAGCGGCAGCGGCACGGGCAACAGCATCCGGCGACGGCCGATGGCGCGAAGCGTAATACCCATCAGGTCACGGAAGCTGTAGACATCCGGCCCGCCAAGCTCGAAAGTCCCGCCACGCAAAGACTTGGAAACAGATTTCGGTGCCGTGCGATAGCCAAGCGCAACCATCACCGCCTCGACCACATCACCAACATAGACGGGCTGCATCTTCATGCGCCCGCCACCGGGAAGCGGCAGGCCCGGGGCCAGCATCGCCATGCTGGCAAAGCGGTTGAAAAAGCTATCACGCGGGCCAAACACGATCGACGGGCGCAGTACCACCGCCTTCGGGAACGCCGCTTTCAGCCCGGCCTCTCCCTCGGCCTTGCTGCGGGCATATTTGCTTGGCGAGTTTGCGTCCGCGCCGATGGCTGACACATGCACGACATCACCGGCGCCATGCCTGGCCGCCAGCGCGCCGATGCGGGCCGGAAGCTCGCCCTGCAGGGCACCAAATCGCTGCGCACCACCTTCGGCCAGAATGCCGATCAGATTGATTACGGCATCGGCCGGTGCGATCACCGTCTCGAGATCATCTTCATTCAGCGCGTTGCCAGCTACCAGCGTTACCTGCCCAACGACCCCCATGGTCTTCAGATACTTCGCCTTTTCGGCATTGCGGCATAGCACGATGACACGCGCGCCCTCACTGGTGAGTTTCTCGACGATGGCGCGCCCGATAAAGCCGGACCCGCCAATGACTGCAACCGTCTTTTCCATCCGATCCCTCCGGCGCCCAGGCGCCAGTTGCTGTGCCAGAATTCGTGCCTTTAGATAGCGGCAAGCACCCCGTTTCGTCCAGTGCGGAATCAGTTGCACGGATACGCCGCCGGACCATGCAAGGCCTTCGAGAGGATTCAGTTGACAAGCGATGCGGGGCGGCTATTCTCCGCGCCACCAACGACGGGGTTCACCCGTCGGCCCCTGATGCCCAGGTGGCGGAATTGGTAGACGCGCTGGCTTCAGGTGCCAGTGGCCATTAGGCCGTGGAAGTTCGAGTCTTCTCCTGGGCACCATTTACCATCACAATTGATGTGCTAACACGCTGTAATCGAAGCATTGTTGTTGTTTCGATGAAGGTGTGGGTAGACCATATGGTAGACCATTTCAGCACGTATATTTACCAGAAGCGTGGCTTCTACTACTTCTCCCGGCGTGTGCCGAAGGAAGTGCAGCCATTGCATGGTAAGCAGCGCATCGTGCTTGCGCTGAATACTCGTAGCCGTGCCAAGGCTCTCAAATACTCTCAGGTCATCTGCCAGCGATTAGATGAACGCTGGCTTCCCATGCGCCTTGATGCGATAGGGCTTGGCAATGTGCTTATTGATGATGTTAGGCAACAGACTGCGCCGCTACTCTCAGAGGCTGTTGGGCATTATCTCCAGCTAAAGGGCATTGGGAAAGCCAAGACGTTCCATCAGGCAGCATTGAGGAATGCTGGCGTGGTCATAGACCAGCTTGGTGACAGGCCGCTTTGTGACTACTCCACAGTCGATGCTGGCAAGGTGCGAGATGCTCTGATTGATAAAGGGCTGTCGGTACTATCAGTCAGACGTATTTTCACGACTGTTAAGGCTGTTATCAATCTGGCGATAGCAGAGCATGGGTTGGATATCCGCAATGCCTTTGCTGCCATCTATATGCCAGAGGCAGAGAGCAAGAAGCGTGTCTCCATACCTGTAGAGACAATCCGCCAGATACAGCAGTCATGCGTTGAGCATGATGATGACATGCGCTGGCTGATTGCACTCATATCAGACAC
>JAKMFG010000240.1 GCA_022425565.1 Alphaproteobacteria bacterium | reverse complement strand
GCCGTGCTTTCCGTCTCGGCACCTGTTCCAGCCGTTGTCGGAATGGTAACCAGATGCGGAAACGGCTGGTCCAGCCTGATCTCCGCCGGCGTGGCCTCCCACTCAAAATCCCATAAATCGATCTCGTTGCGGGCTGTCAGGCAGATCGCCTTGCCACCATCCATGGCACTGCCGCCGCCGATGGCGATGACGGCATCATGGCCGCCAGACAGGAAGGTGGTCCTGCCGGCTGCAATTTCCGTGTCCCTCGGGTTTGGGGAAATGTCCGAAAACAGCCCGGCTTTCATGCCTGCGGTGGTGAGCATCGACATCAAGCCCGAGATAAATGGCAGCTCTGCACTGCCGCTGTCCGTCACCACAAGGGGCGCACGAATGCCCAGCCCCGCGCATTGCACGGCAATCTCGGCAAGCCGTCCCGGGCCATAGGCGATGGGGACCGGAAAGCTCCAGTCCTGCGGCTCCAGCATCGCGGCCTGATCATATGTGGCCTGTTTATAGGTGTAGTTCATCGTTCCTCCGGACAATTGAATGGCCATTGCGGCTAACAGCCGTCATGCCGTCACCATATCGATGAATGCCGCCAGATCGGGGCTTCGGGTCCATGATTCGAGTTTGGGATGGACCTGCAATGGAGCGGCGTTCTCTGCGTATTTTGCCATGATGGCTGCGCGGTTGACAGGCATATTAGGCGTACCTTTGGGAAAGGCGCAGCTCTCTTCAATAACCTCTCCGGAAACCAGCCTGATCCGCAGCCTGTCCGGCTGTTGGGGATCAAAATTCATGTTCGGCCTGCGTGGTGTCACCTGATGGATATGTGTGCGGTCTATCAGCCTCCAGATATCCTCGCCGGCTGCACGGGGATCGGCAAGGTGCTTGCCGGTCAGCCGGCCATGCACAAGGCAGGCTGCCATCACGAAGGGAAGGCTGAAGCGTGCCTGTATTTCGGTATCAGGCCTGTCATGCCGTAAAATTGCATAATGAAAATCGGGGAGTTCCGCGTGTATTTCAGCGATGTCTCTGGCCGCGCATCTCTTGCTCAGTGCCACCGCGCAGTCCGCCAGCCTGTGAGTGTAGGAACAGCTCGGATATAGTTTGATGGCAACGCCCCAGCGGTCGAGGGCGCGCCCGTCCATGGCGTCGATTGATGCGTCGAGCCGGTCCATGCCTGTACCCGCCTTCAGGGCGACAAAGCCGCGCTCGCCATCAAGTATGCCGTCATTACCCGTAAGTCCGGCCGCCGCCATTATCGCGGACGACAGGCCATCGCGAGCGGCGAAGCCTGCCTGCATTGGCTTTACCACAGACCCGAACTGTTCGGCATAGCCGGATGCCTGAGTGAGCGCCAGCCCGATAGACGCTGCCATCCTGTCGCCATCGAGCTGCATCGCCGCCCCTGTCGCCGCTGCCGCACCGGCGGCGCCCAGCGTCGCCGTGCTGTGCCATCCACGATTGTAATGGTCGAAATTCACCGCCTCGCCGAACAGCACAATTGTCTCGAACCCAGCCGCATAGGCACGCAGCGCCAGATCGCCACTGACCGGCCTGATCGTTGCAAGTGCCCAGATGGCGGGCCAGATCACCGCCGAGGGATGTGTATTGCCGGGCTCCTCCCAGTCATCCATTTCCTCGAGATGCGATGCGCTTGCGTTGACAAAGGCGGCCTGCGGCGGCGCCAGACATGCGCCGGTGCCCAGAACCGGCGCCGGCCCGTCACCAAGGTCGGCCGCGGCAGCCAGCATGGCCGCCGCCTCCGGCGTCCGGTTGCCGCTAAGCACACAGCCGAGAATATCAACAAATGAATCCTCTATGGTTCGCGCCGCCGCCGGTGAGGGGCGCGGCATACCGGCAATCCTGTGGCCGATTTCTGCAAGCCGAGTCGCGGAACGGGCTGGCGTGACTGCTTGGGCCCGGGCCGTGATCCTGTTTTCCGCCATGACACACCGCCTGACGTGGAACCAATGCGAAAATCCTTAACCCGTTTTTGATATTTGGAAAGACAAAATGACGCCGTCCCGTTACCGGAATGGCTTTGTACAAAGCTTGGCGGCCAGGCCGAACATACCGCTCAATAGAACCGGATCGACAGAAAATACCAGCAATAGCGCTTGCATTGAGCCGTCATTGCCGCCTAGGCTTTCGACGTTGGTTTAACTAAAATTCCGGCCTGAATGATCCTATCGAAACAGGCTAGGAGGAGGGAACAATGACGATGAATATCTCGCGAAGGACCGCGCTGAAAACAGCGGCTGCAGCTGGTGCCCTGTCGGTCACCGGCATGCCGGCCATGGCAGCGCCAAAACACGGTGGCACCTACACCATTGGCATGTCGGGCGGCAACACGTCCGATACCTGGGACAGCCGCACCCATTCAGACAGCTTCATGATCAACATGGGCGCTGGTTGCGTGTTCGAGACCCTGACCGAGGTATCCTCGGCCGGCGAACTCGTCGGTGAACTTGCAGAGAGCTGGGAAGCGTCGCCTGACGCCAAGATCTGGACCTTCAACCTGCGCAAAGGCGTGAAGTTCCACAACGGCAAGTCCTTCGGCGCCGATGACGTCATTGCGTCGATGAACATGCATGTCGAGGAAGGCGCAAAGTCCGCCGCCAAGCCGATTGTGGCCGCGGTCGAAGAGATGAAGAAGCTGTCCGACCATCAGGTGCAGTTCATGCTGAAGAGCGGCAGTGCCGACTTCCCGTACCTCGTCTCCGACTACCACATCTGTATCTTCCCGGCAGGCCAGATCGCCGAGGCAATCGCCAACGGCATTGGAACCGGCCCGTACAAGGTTGTCGCTTTCGAGCCTGGCGTACGCGCCATGGTCACCAAGTTCGACGACCACTGGGATGCTGACAACCGCGGCTACTTCGCGGAAGTCGAGCAGATCTACATCGGTGATGCCTCGGCCCGTGTGAACGCGCTGATGACCAGCCAGGTGGATGCCATCAACCGCGTCGACTTCAAGTCGGTGAAGCTGCTGGATGCCTACATCAACATCGATATCATCGAGGTGACGGGCAACATGCACAACACCTTCCCGATGCTTGTCGGCAACGCGCCCTATGACGACGTCAATGTCCGCCGGGCTCTGAAATACGCCGTCAACCGTCAGGAGATGGTCGACAAGATCCTGCTTGGCCACGGTGCCGTCGGCAACGACCACCCGATCGGCCCGGCGAACCAGTATTTCGCCTCCGATCTGGAGCAGACCGAATATGATCCGGACAAGGCCAAGTTCTACCTGAAGGAAGCCGGCCTGTCGTCGCTCGACGTCGATCTGAGCGTCTCCGACGGTGCCTTTGCCGGTGCGGTCGATGCCGGCCAGCTTTACCAGAACTCGGGTTCGGCCGCAGGCATCAACATCAACATCGTTCAGGAGCCGGCTGACGGTTACTGGTCGAATGTGTGGCTGAAAAAGCCGTGGTGTGCCTGTTACTGGTCCGGCCGGGCGACCGAGGACTGGATGTTCTCGACCGCTTATGAGTCGGGTGTTCCGTGGAACGACACCGGCTGGGAGAGCGAGCGCTTCCAGAGCCTGCTGATGCAGGGTCGTGCTGAGCTCGACACCAGTCTTCGTGGTGAAATCTACCGCGAGATGCAGGGCATCTGCCGTGACGAGGGCGCGACCGTCGTGCCGATGTACCAGAACTATGTCGATGCGAAATCAAACCGCGTCGAGCACAGCGGTCAGACCGGCAACCTCTGGATGCTGGACAACCTGCGCAGCTGTAAGCGCTGGTGGTCTGCCTGATCCTGAACCAACACCGGCGGGACCTTCGGGTCCCGCCGCATTTTCTTTACCATATTCCACGACATATCGTTTCGGGACCGACGTTCACCATTTACCTAAGGTGGGGCGAAGATGAATAACGTAGCAATGATCATCGGCAAGCGTCTCGGCCTTGGCGTGCTCACCATGTTCATGGTGTCGATCATCATCTTTCTGGCGGTCAACATGCTGCCGGGCGACTTTGCCCAGGCCCTTCTCGGCCAGTCGGCAACGCCCGAGGCAGTGGCCGCCATCCGCAAGGACCTCGGCCTCGACAAGCCCATCCACACCCGTTATTTCGACTGGCTGATCGGGGTCATGCAGTTTGACTTCGGCACCAGTTTTGCCAAGGCGAACTTCTCGTCCTATGGCGGCACCGCCGCGGCGGCCAATTTCGGCACCGTCGCCGACCAGATCGCACCACGCTTCGCGAACACCCTGTTCCTTGCTGCGGTCACGGCCGCCATCGCCGTGCCGCTGTCGCTTCTGATCGGTGTTCTTGCGGCGCTGTACCGCTACTCGATTTTCGACCGCATCGCCAACATCAGCACCCTGACCTCGATCTCCAGCCCGGAGTTCTTTGTCGCCTATGTTCTGATTCTGCTTTTGGCCGTGCTGAACCCCGTGTTCCCGTCGCTGTCGAACATTCATGACGGCATGGATTTCACGCAGAAGCTGCAGAAAACGATGCTGCCGGCGCTGACCCTGACCCTGGTCGTCACCGCGCATATGATGCGGATGACGCGTGCCGCCATCATCAACCTTCTGGCCTCGCCCTATATCGAGATGGCGCGGCTGAAGGGCCTGTCGCCCTTCCGCATCATTGTCTTTCATGCGCTGCCGAACGCGCTGGCACCGATTATCAACGTCATCGCGCTGAACCTTGCCTATCTGATCACCGGCGTGGTCGTTGTCGAGGTGGTGTTCGTCTATCCAGGTGTTGGCCAGCTGTTCGTCGATTCGGTGAAAATCCGTGACATTCCCGTGGTGCAGGCCTGCTGCCTCGTCTTTGCGGCGGCCTATATCTCGCTGAACCTTCTCGCCGACGTGATGTCGATCCTGTCGAACCCGCGCCTCCGGCTGCCAAAGTAAACCGCAGAGTAGTGACAAGATGATGCCGAGCCTGTCCTTCACTTACTGGTCCGCACTGGTCGTCGCCGGCGCGCTGGCGCTGTATTTCGGTGGCCGGCAGATCGGCAACGCAAGCGGCATCGCACGGCTTCGCGACATGTCCGTGACGGGCGCACTTGGATACAGCCTGCTGGTGGTGACCCTTTACCAGGGGGCTTCACTCTATTTCGGACCAGGCGCCACCTTCTTCAAATGGGCGGTTCATGGCGTGATCGGGTTCGGCATCACCGGGTATCTGTTCCAGCAGCTGGGACGGCATGTCGGCACACGGGCGACAAAGAAACTGTTCCGCTCGATGCCGGTTACGGCGGCGCTCGGCATCCTGCTGATTCTGACTTACGCCATTGTCGCAATCTTCGCCGATTTCATCGCGCCCTACGGCCAGGCCGAGATTTTCAAGGATGCCAACCTTCTCCCCGGGGGTGACCCGGGCATGGGCGGCAGCCCCGATCATCTTCTCGGCACCGACCAGATCGGCCGCGATATTCTCTCGCGCCTGATCTACGGCGCCCAGAACACTGTCGGCATCGCCTTTGTGACGACGCTTCTCGCCTTTTTCATCGGCATCAGCCTCGGCTTCCTGGCCGCCACCATTGGCGGTGCACTGGACCAGGTGCTTTCCCGTATCGTCGATATGCTGATGTCGATCCCGCAGCTGATCTTCGCGCTGCTGCTGATGACCATCGCCACCGCCTGGTTCGGCTCGGAAAAGGGCATGGTGACGCTGTTCATGATCCTGATCATCGCGGTGCTGGATTCCACCCGTGTGTTCCGCCTGTCGCGGGCTGTCGGCATGAACATCGTGGTGATGGATTTCTTCGAGGCGGCGAAACTGCGCGGAGAAAAGCTGTCCTACCTCATCTTCAGCGAGATTGCGCCAAACGCTTTTGCGCCGCTGCTGGCCGAATTCGGCCTTCGCTTCTGTTTTGTATTCCTGACCATCGCCTCGCTGTCTTTCCTTGGCATCGGCATCCAGCCACCGCTGGCTGACTGGGGTACGATGGTCCGTGACCTGTCCCAGTTCATCGCCTATGCGCCGTTTCCGGTGGTCGGGCCACTGACGGCCTCGCTGCCGCTGATGGCGGCTGGTGCCATTGCGCTGCTGACCGTAGCGGTGAACTTTGTCGTCGACTGGATGCTGCACCGCGCGTCCGGCCTGAAGGAGTAGACGCCATGTCCGCGACCGAACCGCTGGTCAAGATCAGCAATCTGGAAATCGACGGCATCGCCGACGAGACCCGCACCCGCATCATCAACAATGTCAGCCTCGAGCTAAACAGGGGCGAGGTGATGGGGCTGATCGGCGAATCGGGTGCCGGCAAATCCACCCTTGGGCTTGCCGCCATGGGATTCACCCGTGACGGGTGCGAGATCGTCGGCGGCAACATCATGTTTGACGGGATCGACCTTGTCACGGCGACCCCGGACGTGAGGCGCCAGCTTCTCGGCAAACGGATTGCCTATGTCGCACAGTCCGCAGCAGCAAGCTTCAACCCGGCCCACAGGATCATCAACCAGCATGCCGAGACGCCACTCTGCCACGGCGTTTCCAACCGCGCCGAGGCCGAGGCCGACGCCATCAACCTCTATCAGCGGCTACGCCTTCCAAACCCCGATGAAATCGGCTTCCGCTATCCGCACCAGGTGTCGGGCGGCCAGCTGCAGCGGGCGATGACGGCGATGGCAATGTCCTGCCGTCCAGACCTGATCATTTTCGACGAGCCGACCACGGCGCTGGATGTGACAACGCAGATCGAGGTGCTTGTTGCCATCCGCGAGATTGTCGAGCAGTTCCAGACAGCCGCCATCTATATCACCCACGACCTTGCCGTCGTCGCGCAAATGGCCGACCGGGTGAAAGTCCTTCTGCGTGGAGACGAGGTGGAAGAGGCTGACACGCGCACCATGCTGGCAGCCCCACGCGAGGATTACACCAAGTCGCTCTGGGCGGTTCGCAGCTTCCAGCGGCCGCAAAAGCCGCTGGCCACGAGAGGTGCGGTGCCTGTCATCAGTCTGCGCAATGTGACGGCCGCCTATGGCAATAATGATCCCGTCGTCCGCGATGTCAGCTTCGATATCCATGAGGGCCGCACTGTTGCTGTGGTTGGAGAATCAGGTTCCGGCAAATCGACCACGGCACGCTGCATCACCGGCCTGCTGCCGCCGAAGACCGGCGAGATCGCTTTCCAGAACAAGGTTCTTCCGGCCGACTACCGCAAGCGCAGTGTCGATCAGCTTCGCCAAGTGCAGATGATTTACCAGATGGCTGATACGGCGCTGAACCCGCGCAAGCGGATCGGCGAGATCATCGGCCGGCCTGTCGAATTCTATCTGGGGCTCAAGGGCGCCAAAAGGCGGCGCCGGGTTGAAGAGCTTCTCGAGCTTATCGAGATGGACCCGAGAGAATATATCAACCGCCTGCCCTCGGAACTTTCCGGCGGCCAGAAACAGCGAATCGGGATCGCCCGTGCGCTGGCAGCTGAGCCGAAATTCATCATCTGCGACGAGGTAACCTCGGCGCTTGATCAGCTGGTGGCTGAAGGAATTCTGAAACTCCTGACCCGCCTTCAGGAAGAAATGAAACTGTCCTACATGCTGATCACCCACGATCTGTCGACGGTGCGCGCCATCGCCGACGAGGTGGTGGTGATGAAAGACGGGCTGATTGTCGAGGCCGGGCCGAAGGAAGAGATGTTCACCCCGCCGCATCATGCTTATACCGACCTGCTGCTGAGCTCGGTGCCGGAAATGAACCCCGACTGGCTGGACGAGTTGCTGGCGCAGCGCGGCGCGGAAAATCTTGGCGACGCCGCCGTCAGTAAGATGTAGCCTGTGGATGTGACGTCCGGCCGCATCGCGAGACTACGCGCAGAAATCTAGGCTGTACTTATTGGGGGCGTAGATGAAGGCGGTGAAAACCGCCTGCTGAATGCTTTATGAAGAGGGTATGAACATGGAAGAGAATTTTTCCACGCGCAAACTTCTGAGCGGAGCCGAGCTCAAGGAACTGAACACCAAGTCGGACCTTGCCGGCGCGTTGCAGCTGGGCAGCCATGTCGGCGCGATTTTGGTGCTTGGCTATCTGCATTACCTGGCCATGGGAAGCTGGTGGGTGATCGCCACCGGGTTCTGCCTCGGCGTCACCGTGAACTTCCTGTATGCCGCGCAGCACGAGCTGTCGCACTGGACAGTGTTCAGGACACGCTATCTGAACGAGCTGTTCGGCCGCACCGTCGGCTTCCTGATGATGTTCCCGCGTGACTATGACTTGACGATGCATCAGGCGCACCACCGCTGGACCGCAAACTGGGAGCGCGACGGCGAACTGACCCGCGCGCCCTACACGCTGAAAAGCTACCTTCTCTATTTCTGGGGATTCACCTACTGGCAAAACCGCGTCGACGGTCTTGTCCGGCGCGCCCGGGGCATCATCATCGAGCCCTATATCAGCAAGGCGCTGGAGGCGAAGATCATTCGTGAATCGCGCCTTCACATTCTTGGCTATCTCGTGATCGCCGCCGCCTCGGTCTATTTCCAGAGCTGGGCCGCCGTGACCTTCTGGCTGCTGCCGATGGTGCTGACCAAGCCGGTTCACCAGATGCAGAACACAATCGAGCATCTTGGCCTGACGCATGAGAGCGACATTCTGAACAACACAAGGTCGACCCGCACCAATGCGCTGATGCGCTGGCTGTGCTGGCAGATGCCCTATCACACCGCCCACCACAGCTATCCGTCGGTGCCCTTCTGGCAACTGCGCAAGCTGAACGACAAGATCGAGGACGCCGCCGGTGAGGTTCACCGCATGGGCTGGATCGAGTTCCAGATCGAGGTGATGAAGCGTCTGATGCAAAAGGACGAGAGCCAGTGGCCGATGGATGATGTCTGGATCGTGCCGGCCAAGGGCGGCCGCCAGGTCAGGCTGGAGGCCTAGTCACATGGCCGCGCGCCGGCTACAGACCTACACATCGCTCTGGGCGATGATGCCGCATGACGATAGCGGCGAAACACTGCCCTATGACGCCATCTGCGAAATGGTGGCCGGTGCCGGTTATGACGGCATGGCCATCGACCTTGGCGCCGGCGATGTGGCACAGGCCCGCGAAGTGCGTCCGCATATGGAGCGCAACAACCTGACACCGCTGATCGTCGCTTTTCCAAAGACGATTGAATCGCTTCGCGAGACACTGATCATGGCTAAGGATTTCGGCGCACCCTTTGTCGATGTGATCGGCCAGGTCATGCCGCTGAGTGTCGACGGAATGATCCCGGTGATCCGAAAGTGGATCGACATGTCAGATGAGATTGGCATGCCCATCCAGTTCGAGACCCACCGCAACTGCATCACCAACGACCTTTATGCCACGCTGTGCCTGATCGACGCCGTGCCGGAAATGCGGCTCTGTGCCGATCTCTCGCATTTTGTCGTCGACCGGGAGTTCAAGCTGCCACTTGATCATCGCGACCAGGGCCTGATCCAGCGGATCATCGACCGGTCCGACAGTTTTCAAGGACGGGTGGCAAGCCGCCAGCAGATTCAGGTGCAGCTTGATTTCCCGCAGCACGCCAAATGGGTCGAGCTGTTCCGTGGCTGGTGGCGCGACGGGCTGGAAAGCTGGCGCGCGCGCAATGATGAGGGCGACTGTATCTTCCTGTGCGAGCTCGGCCCGCCGGAATATGCAATGACCGGACCTGACGGCCGCGAAATGTCGAGCCGCTGGGACGAGGCGCTGACCATCCGCCGCTGGGTGATGGAGATGTGGGACGAGATGGAGCGCGGCTGAGCGCCCAACTACTGACTGGCTAACTAATGACTGGCCGTCTAGCCGTCCCGCCGGGCCGCAATCGCCTCGGCAAGAACACACATGATCTCGAACATGATCGACACGCCCAGCCAGGCGGTGCCACCGGCCGCATCGAATGGTGGCGAAACCTCGACAAGATCCGCCCCGACGAGATTCACGCCCGACAGCTCGCGCACCACCTGCTGCGCCTGGAATGAATTCACCCCGCCAATTTCCGGCGTGCCGGTGCCGGGCGCAAAGCTCGGATCGATGAAATCTATATCATATGAACAATAAGTCGGCTGCGAGCCGACGATGGCGCGCGCCTCTTCCATCACCGCCGGGATGCCACGGTCGAACAGCTCCTCGATGCGGATGATCCGCACCCCCTGCTCGATCCCCCAGTCGACATCCTCGGTATTATAGGCGGTGCCCCGAATGCCGATCTGCACCACCCGCTTGGGATCGAGAAGCCCTTCTTCTATGGCGCGCCGGAAAGGCGTTCCATGGGTATAGCGGAACCCACCGAAATAGCTGTCGAACAGGTCGGTATGGGCATCGAAATGGATCATGCCGATTGGCCCGTCGGCGGCAAGGCCGCGAAGCACCGGAAGCGAGACGAGATGGTCGCCACCGGCCGTCATAGGGGTGATGCCGCGTTCCCGCAGCCCGGCATAGAATTCGGCAATTCGCGCCATACTGTCATCAAGGTCGATGGGATTGGGCCCGACATCACCCAGATCGGCGCAATTCACCATGGTAAACGGGTTCACGCCGGTGACCGGGTTCATCGCCCGGATCATCGTCGACAGGTCGCGCAGCTGGCGCGGCCCATGGCGCGGTCCCGGCCTGTTGGTGG
>JAKMFG010000222.1 GCA_022425565.1 Alphaproteobacteria bacterium | reverse complement strand
GTCTTGAAGCGGTGCGTGACCTCGGACCAAAGGGGGCGACACCGCCGCCGCAGGTCGGTGTCTAGGAGAAGAACGGGGATGAGTGCTAGTCCGGTATTTGAAGGTGATTTTTTTTCCGACAGTGTGATCGCCGATCCCCTGGCGGCTTACAGGCAGATGCGGGAAACAGGTCCCATCGTCTGGTTGCCCGAGAACAATGTCTGGGCTGCGGTGG
Organism: Alphaproteobacteria bacterium; assembly: GCA_022425565.1. GTDB lineage: Bacteria > Pseudomonadota > Alphaproteobacteria > Puniceispirillales > Puniceispirillaceae > UBA8309. The sequence continues at coordinate 9,534 of JAKMFG010000222.1, read as the reverse complement.
CCTATCAGCCCTGTCTTGAAATTCTGCGGAAACCAAAGCTGTTCCTGTCGGGTCGCGGCCTCAGCCTGAATGACGAGGTGAACAATATCCTGATCGGCTCGACACTCCATTCCGACGCTGATCGCCATCGCCGGCAGCGCAGCATCACCGCGACCGCCATCATGCCTGATGCTCTGACAAGCCTTGCGCCGGCAATTGAACGCGCCGCTGATGACGTTGCCGAAGCCGTCTGCTCGGCAGGACGGTTCGATGCGGTCGCTGAATTCGCCAGCATCCTGCCGCTTTCTATTGTCGTCGATCTGGTCGGGCTGCCGGCGCATGGCAAGGCGCGCATGCTTGAATGGGCTGCTGCTACCTTCAATCTCTTCGAGGGCTTCAACGAGCGCTCGCGCGCGTCATTTCAGGGCCTTCGCGAGCTTCGTGATTTTCTGAATGAATTCGGCAAGCCGGAAAAGATGCAGCATGGCGGGCTGGCACGCCGGATCTTCGACGAGGCGCCCGGCAAGGGTGTGGCGCCAGACGAAGCGGCCCAGATGATCCGAGACTATATCGCCCCGAGCCTCGACACCACGATCTCGACGGCAGCCTTTCTTGCCTGGCATTTCTCCGATGCGCCTGACCAGTGGCAACTTGTGCGCGAGGATGAATCGCTGGTCGCCAACGCGGTGGAGGAGGTTGTCAGGCTGACCACCCCGATCCGCGCCTTTTCACGCTATGTAGCCGAGGATGTCGAGATGCATGGCGTATCGATGAAACAGGGTCAGCGGGTGCTTGTGGTCTATGCCAGCGCCAATCGCGATGAAACGGTTTTCCCCGACGCCGACAGGTTTGATGTCACCCGCAAGACGCACCGGCATCTGGGGTTTGGCCAGGGACCGCACATGTGCATGGGCATGCATCTGGCACGGCTGGAGCTGCATGCGCTGGTGCGCGCCATGGCGGAACGTGTCACAAGCTGGCATCTGGACGGTGTGCCGCAAACAGCCATGAACAACACCATCAGGGCATTCTCCTACCTGCCGATGCGCGTCGAACGGGCCTGAGCCGGAGGCCTGTGCTCCTGGTCAGGTGCGGCGCTGGATTGCGCGACGTGTTGCGCCGTCCTCTTCTGCCCGCCGATCATCCTCGCCCAATGCGGTGTCGAGCTCCTCTGCCCGCATGTTGAAGAAGCGTGGTGCCAGGCTGCCGGCGGCGGCAAGCCCGCGCGCGCGGGCTTGCCCGCTCAGCTTCCTGCGGACATGATGTGGCTGCATGCGGCCAAGATCCGCGATGGTCAACGGCGTTTCCTCGACAAGGCGTCCCGATCCGATTGCCGCAGCGACAAGTTGCGCACCTGCCTCGGTGCGCACGATCATCGCGTTGCTTCCGGGATCTGTTTCCGAGCCCTCTCGCGTGGGCGCGCCGCCATCCCAGTTGTCGGCGGCCGCGATGTCGGCGGCCTCGCCGATACCATCGGCGCAGACCTTGCAACGGAAGGACAGCACCCACTGGCTGTCATCATCGCCCCACACATCGAGATAATGATGCTCTGCCGCGCTGCCGTCCTTGTGCTCGATTCGGGTCGGGCCAGGGCAGCCATGCCCGCGATAGCGCACCGCGGTGATGCTGTCCGGATCATGGCCCATGCGGCCGGCAAACTGGCGAAAGCCGACATCCGGCATATAGCCGCCGCAGACCGGTGTCAGCCAGTAGCGCACCAGCCTGTTGACGCGCGGATCATGATGCGCCAGCCGCCGCATGGCATTCAGGTCGCAGGGCTTGGCGATCAGGGCAAAGGGCTCGTCCCCGTCGAGAAGGGCGCCGATCTGTGCCAGTGCGGCGGTCGGGCCATAGCGCGACCCGGCGGCGGCCAGAACATCTTCAGTTGTGCGGCTGATTGTTGCCTCGCCAAAATGGGGCGGATCGCCGGCGGCGCGGACATGGGCAATCATTCCCACCTCGCCGCTTTCCAGCAGTTGGCAGGCAAGTGCGGTCAGCACCCCGCCGGTGGCGCCGATATGGCGCTGCTGCGGATCGCCGGCATGTGCCTGAAGCATGCGGACATGCGGCCCCCAGACTAGGTCCTGCTGCGGCGCGGCCGATGCAAGCTCCTGCGGCAGTCCCTCGAGATTGAATCCCGGGCAGATGTCATAGACAAGGTCCATCACGGCATCATCGAGCGTCGGTCCGGCAAAGGGACGCGGCTCACCCTCTTCATCGCGGCCAAAGCGAAGGGCGTCCTCGCTGGCGATGGCGGTACACAGCCCGCAACCGATGCATAATCCGTCATCGATGATTTTTTCGAGGCGTGTTTCTGGTGTCATGGGTCCGGTCGGCATTGCTATGGGTCGCGCTATGACATCGTAGCTGTCATTAGGGCGGGTGTGACAGCATCAATGTGATTTCACAAGCGCTGTGCCTATATAGTAAAAACAGGGGTGTGCCGTGATCGGGAACGGGCACGACCGGAATCAGGGAGATTTGCAATGACGATGTCCATCGATTGTGTTGTTCCGAGCCGCTCGCGGTTAGGTGAAGGCGCGATATGGGACGTGGATGATGCCAGGCTCTGGTGGGTCGATATACGTGCCGGACTGGTGCACTGCCATGATCCGGCGAGTGGAACAAATGACACTGTCGAGGTTGGCGAGCAGGTCGGCAGCATCGCGCGCCGTGCCTCCAGCGGGCTGGTGATGGCGACTGAGAGCGGCTTTTACCTGTTCGATCCGGCAAGCGGCGAGAAGCATTGCATCGCGACACCGGAATCACATCTGGAAGGCAACCGGTTCAATGACGGCACAACCGACCCGCATGGCCGTTTCTGGGCAGGAAGCATGCGCGATGATGGTGCGCCGCCGGAACGCCGCGGCAGCTTCTACAGGCTCGATGCCGATCACAGCATCAGCCGGCATCTGGATCCGGTTCATACGACCAACGGCCTTGCCTTTTCACCGGACGGGGACGTGATGTATTTCGCCGACACCAACCGGGATGTGCAGACAGTTTGGGCCTGCGACTATGATCTCGATACGGGTACCCCGTCTGCGCAACGCGTATTCTTCCACAGCGGAGATGTCGCCGGACGACCGGATGGGGCCACGGTTGATGTCGACGGCTGCTACTGGTTTGCGGGCGTTGGTGGATGGCAGATCGTTCGTGTGACGCCGGCGGGCGTTGTCGACCGGATCATCGAGATGCCGGTGGAGAAACCCAGCAAGGTCATGTTTGGCGGCGCAGGTCTCGATACGCTCTATGTCACATCTATTGCCGAAGGGATCAGTGACGCAGCAGCACAGCCAGAGGCTGGGAGCCTGTTTGCGGTCACCGGCATCGGCACACAGGGCTTGCCGCAGGCACGTTTTGCCGGGTGATGTCGGCGGCCCGTCTGTGCTAGCTTTATGGGTGGGTATGCGTCGGTGAGACACCGACATTCAAGGACAGGAACAGATGACAAGGGACAGGTTCGAAAAGCTTCAGGACTTGCTGGATACCGAGTTCGAGGAAACGCTCGATGACCTCATCGAAGTGGAATTCAACGAACCGATCCTGTCCGAAGAGGTGCGCGCGCTTTACAAGAAGCAGCACCCCGAGGGTCTGAGCGGTCGCATCTATTATCCAAACCTGCTGCGCCTTCAGGCGGAGATGATCAAGCTCCAGGACTGGGTAGTGGCGACCAACGCCAAGGTGCTGATCCTGTGCGAGGGGCGCGACAGCGCCGGCAAGGGCGGTGTGATCAAGCGTATCACGCAGCGGCTCGACCCGCGGGTGGCACGTGTCGTTGCGCTGCCGAAACCGTCCGACCGGGAAATGTCGCAATGGTATTTCCAGCGCTATGTGCCGCATCTTCCCGCAGGTGGTGAAATGGTGCTTTTCGACAGGTCCTGGTACAACCGCGCCGGGGTCGAGCGTGTCATGGGCTTCGCCACCGAAGACGAGGTTGAGCAGTTTTTCCAGGATGTGACCGAGTTTGAGAGGATGCTGGTGCGTTCCGGCATCATTCTGCTGAAATACTGGTTCTCGATCACCGACGAGGAGCAGCAACTGCGCTTCCTGATGCGGATTAATGACCCGATGAAGCAGTGGAAACTGTCACCGATGGATCTCGAAGCCCGAGTTCGCTGGGAGCAGTACACCAAAGCAAAGGAAGATATGTTCGAGCGTACCTCGATCGAGGAAGCGCCCTGGTACATCGTTGAAGGCAACGACAAGAAGCGCGAGAGGCTGAACTGCATGGAGCACATCCTCTCGAAAATTCCGTATCGCGAGATACCGCATGAAAAGGTCAGTCTTCCGGAACGCGTGTTCGATCCGGATTATGAACGCCGCACGCTTGCCGACGAGCTCTATATTCCGAAGATTTACTGATCCGGGAATTGCATTCCGAAGGCCACAGGGCGCAATCAGCTGGCGATCGCAAACCCCTGTGTCTCATGCCGCCTGGCTGCAAGATCTGCCGCCAGAACGCCCGCCGGATCGCGGGTTTGCAAGGGTGCATCGCCGGCGATGGCATATGATCCCGTATAGAGATGGCAACGGATGCCAGCCGAGACGGCGGCCGACTGGCTGGCGACCGTGTCCTCGATGGCGAGTGCATCATGCGCCGCGATGCCGAGGCGCGACAGCGCCAGCTCGTAACAGGCGCCATCAGGCTTTTCCCGGATTACATCATCTTTGCTGGTAATCACGGCAAAGTCCGACATGTCGATATCGCGGGAAAGGGCCTCGCGGATCATGGCGATGGTGCGCGGTGTGGTGGTGGTGACAAACCCGATGCGCAGGCCTGCGGAACGGGCTGCTTCCACGGTTTCAACAATACCAGGGCGTGGTGTGATGCCACCTGCAAGGCTGGCGGCAAAGGCATCCTGTTTTGTTTCATGAATATGCCTGATTTCCATCGCGGACAGCGCATCGCCGCCAAGCTGTTGCAGCCGGTTCTGGCCACCTGGCGTGGCAAGGTGCTGGCAATAGGTGGCGATGTTCCAGTGCCAGTCGACACCATGTGCGACAAAGGCGGTGTTATATGCCTGCCTTTGCAGCTCCGATGTTTCTGCAAGAACGCCAATGGATCCGAGAAGTAGTGCTTTCATGGCCGCCTCCTGAGGTCTTTGTACAGGGCGGATATGAGGATTGGATGCCTGCCTGGCCAGAGCCATGACGGCAAAACAGTTTTGCAAAAGATGTCGCGGCGATATGGCGCGGCAGGGCGTCAGGACGTGGTTTCGATGGCCACCGAAGTCGACATGGCCTCGCGTTCAAAGGCAAGTACGCAGACGCCGGAGAAACGGTTCTGCTTGAAGATGAAAGCCTGGTTGATGTCTTCGAGAAGGGCGGGAAGTTCCTTTTCGAAATGGGTCATCGCCGTCACATCCTCGAACCGTACATTGACGGCAAGCTCTCCTTCCTTGCCGATGGTCACATGAAGGCCGTGGAAATCGAATATTGTGATGCGGCCTTTCAGCAGGTCGCACAGGCTCTGCGCCGCGATCTTGGCTTCGGATACAGAGGCAAATTTGAGCTGAAGCTGGGTCGAGAACATCTTTCCTACTCCAGCTTTCCGAGAAGATCGTCCAGTCCGCCACCTTGCGGTGCGAGGCTCTGATCGCTTCCCTTATAGGTCTCGGGCGCAAGGCCGAGTTCGGTGCGAAGGTCGGTGCCGTCGCGGGTCAGGTGCCAGCCATTGTCGCCGGACTGAATGATCCCGTCCCGTTCAAGAATGCCAATCATTTCGGGCAGGGCCGTGCCACGGGCACAGAAATCGAGAAATCCGGTCAAGTCGTCGAGCGTGCCTTCGGGCGCGAACTGGCGGAATTTTCCGAGCATGGTTGCCACACGCGAGGCGGTGAGGTTGCTTTGCTCTACCATCAGCTGGATCTGCGCTGCCGCATTGGTTGCCAGCTTGCGCATCATGCGGATCTGGTCTTCGTCAAGGCTGCGTGGGGCGGAATCAATCGCGCACAGCGTGCCGAGAACGACACCGTCAGACGTGTTCAGCGGAAACCCGGCGTAGGACAGGCAGTTCAGAGGCGGCTTGGTCAGGGGGGTGTCGGCAAAACGCGGGTCCTTGCTCGCATCAGGAACAAGCACCGGTTCCGGCGACAGCAAGGCATACTGGCAGAATGTCATTGTCTGCGGCACGCCGAGAAGCGGGTCGAAATTCTCTCCGGCGCCGCTGATCGTATACTGGCAGGCCCCGTCCAGAAGGTTCAGCATGGCCTTTTCGCATCCGGTGATCAGCTTGGCAGTTTCGGTGAAGATCTCGAACTGGGCGCTGACGTCCCGTCCAATCAGCCCGGTTTCGTTGACCCTTGCGGCGCGAAGGCTCTCATTCTGCGGAACCGGTGCAGGTGTCACCTTGGCCGAACTGGCAATGGCGAGACCGAGCTTCAGGAAGTTTCCAAGCCCCTGAGCTTTTATGGCTCTTCGCAATGACATCCATATACCTCAATCACCTGCCCGGACCAGTGTCTGTCCGGGCGGCACATAAGTCCAGTGCACTCTTGTCGTCGTCTCAGGTGGAGAATGCGACCGCAGCTCCGCCGATGGCGAGTACCAGGCCGACCCGCCCAGCCTGAACGAGGCGTTTCATCAGTGCCCCGTTTGGTGGGCGCTTGGCCTTGATCGCCTGGTACACATGCAGGTTGGCATAGGCCGAAATGAACAGCACGATGGCGGCGCCCAGAAGCTTTGCATGAAAGGCGCCGTTGATCGCCAGACCACCATAGATCAGATGGGCGAGGCCGATACCGGTGATCCACAGCGTTACGATCGAGCCGAGGCCGATATAGCCGAGCAGGGCAAAGGCCTTGCCGATATAGGGTGGCGGGACTTCGCCGGCCTTTATGTAGGCGGCCTGGATGACACCGCTTCCGACGGTGACGCCACCGGCAAACAGGATCGAGAAATAATGCAGGGTTTTCAGGATGACTTCCAAGGTTCGGGCTCCTCTTCGGGTGGCTCTCGCAACAGGTTTGTCGTCAGATATCCTACCCTATTTTCTAATTAAGATTGATTCGAATTAGTGTCTTAATCCTTGTAATCTCTGCGGCCTGTTCTGGTTATCTGTTTTCATGGCGTGGGCGCTGGTTTCTTGGTCCGTTTTTTGCCTCAATTCTGGCCTGCGCGCCGTGTCATAACGCGGATGTGTCGGCGTGTGGTGCCGGCGCTCTGTGCGATGGTTTTCGCACTTGCCACGGGCAGTGTGTTGGCCAAGCCAGATTCCACGCTTCCCGACCAGGACGGCCGTGCGTTCATGGCCTCGACGGACATGACATATCTGGAGCTGTCCTACGCAACGATGCGCCGCCAGCTGGCTGACGAGGCCCTCGACGATGCGGCGCAGACCCTGTCATGGATCCGGCGGGTGGCACCTCAGGACGAGGTGGCCTCGGTGCTGGCGGCGGAGCTGCAGCTTCGTCGCGGCAATGTCGCCATCGCGGCCATGACCCTTCTCGATATCACCGAGCGGCAGGATGTGGACCTGGCTGCCAAGCGCGAGGCCGAGCGGACAATGTCGGTGCTGGCCGGCTGGTCCGGCCTTGACGGGATCATCGTCTCGGATGCGATGCTGGATCAGGTCATGATGCAGGCAGTTGCTGTCGGGATACAGACACCAAGAAGCCCGCGCCGCGTCGTTGACAGCGCTGCCTTTGCCTATGCGGTTGGTGAACTGCCAGCAACAACGGTCGAACAGCAATCAAGCCTGGCCGGCTTTGCCGATAGCACGCCAGCCATGGAAATGGCCATGGCTGCCGGTCGCACGCTTAGCCCGCCACCTGCCGCAAACAGCAATATTCAGGTGGCTTCAGCACTGGCGCCGCCACCATCTGTGCCGGATGCCGGCCCGCGTGACCTGATTGACCTTGTTTTCGATGATCCGACCAATCTCGAGCTTAATTTTGCGCTGTTTCAGCAGCAGATGGCGACGGGCGATCTCGACGGTGCGGCTTCGACCCTCGAACGGGTGCTTCTGGTTGACCCCAGGTCAAAGCTCGCCAAGGTCCTGATGGCTGATGTCAGCATCCGCAAAGGTGATCTGATCCTGGCGCGCAACATTCTTGGCAACCTCCTTGGTGAGGAGGACACGCCTGCCGATATGTCGGAACGTGCCGAGACCCTTCTCGCAGAAGTCGAGACACGGCTGGATCCGACCAAATATCAGGCCAGGCTGGCGATGGAATATGGCCGGACGGAAAATGCCTTCGGCCGTGCTGAGTCCGACGAAATCCTGTTCCTGAACCTTCCGGTGGTCAACAACACACCGAACCGTTCGGATGACTATGCCAGCTATGATCTCGGCTTTGACGTAACCCGCGAGCTCGATCGGCAGACCCCGACATTGCTCGAGGCGGGCATCACGGTCACCGGCAGGGATACGAGCCATCGTGATCTGTCGGATGTGCGTACGATTTCTGCCAATCTTTCTCTGACGCAGCTGGCGGCAGTCCGCCTGTCGGGCGGCCTGTTCGCTTCGACCACAGCGGTAAACCGCCAGAGCTTCAACCGCAATGCCGGCCTGTTCGCTGCGGTTATTACCCCGCTTGGCGCGAAATGGGAGGCCAGCCAGTCGATTTCCATAAGCCAGTCCAAATATGCCCAATATCCGGGTATCGCGAACAACCGGGGCCGGTCTGAACGCAGCGTGGTCGGCAAGCTGGGCCTGAGCCGCCAGTTCAGGCAGGCACTTGTCAATCTCGCGATGTCGGCGGGCCGTTCCAGGGCGCGCAACCGTCTTCACGACCTTGATTTCAGGAAGGCTGAAGTGACCGTGTCCGGTATGGTCGGTGACTTCAGTGTGACCGGCTCCATGTCGCGGCAATGGACCCAGAACAAGCATGCCGACCCGTTCGTCAGCCCGCTTGTTCCGACAAAGCGGCAGGATGTGCGCTCGGTGAAGTTCCGTTATCCGCGTGGCAGCTCGGTCGGCGATTTCTATTTTATCCCCTATTTCCGGATGACCTCGCACAGTACTAAGGCGAACATTCCGAACAACCGGCGCGAGGGCTCGGAAGCAGCCTTCGGCATTGAAACGGTGTTCTAGATGGTGGCGTGGCTGACAACCCGACTCGCTGCTGCGCTGGGCATGCTGATGGTCTGGATGGCTGTTGGCGTGGTTGCCTCGCCGCCGGTTCTGGCTGGCGGGTCTGACCGCCCGGTCTCCGGTGTCCTTGCTGCGGCAAGTGGCCCGGTAATGGTCAGACCGATGTCTGATCCGCAGGCACGGGCTGTTGGCCTTGCGGTCGGCCAGAAGGTCTTTTTCGGGGATGAGATCATCACGGATGGCGGGGTAAGGGCGCAAATTCTGCTTCGCGACGGGACAACCTTTTCGATCGGCGAAGGGGCAAGTCTTGTGCTTGACGAATTCGTTTATGACCCGCAAAGCGGCAATGGTGGAATTGGCGTTGTCATCAAGAAGGGTGCCTTCCGGTTTGTGTCCGGCAAGATCGCCAAAAAAACGCCGCAGAACATGAAGGTGCTTGCCGGCAGCACCGCCATCGCCGTGCGCGGCACAGAGGTGATAGGCACCATTGGCGGCGGTTCGGATTCTGTGATCCTGAT
>JAKMFG010000219.1 GCA_022425565.1 Alphaproteobacteria bacterium | reverse complement strand
ATACACAGGAGCCCGACCATATCCGACGGGTCGGTATGGTAGGGAAGATAGGCGTTGGTCTCATAGACACGGGTCTGCCGGTCCTCGAGGTCGCCGACATTCATCACCCGCCCGATAAGGTCTCCGGCCGGGTTCTGGCGCACCGGAACGCCCATATGCAGGCCGAGCCCGAAATAGAGGATGTCGATCGCCTCATCATCGAAACGCTCGATCGGCACGCCACGCACCAGAATAAACCCCCGGCCGCTCTCCAGCTCGTCGCCCCAGGCAAAAAGCTGCGGACCAAAGGTAGGAAGTGGAAAATCCTCGATTGCAAAATCAGGGAAGGTCTTGCCGGCCGAGCGCACGGCCTCGACGGCAGCTTCCAGCTCGTCGCACTGCACGGGTGTAAGCAGCCTGATCCAGCTGTCATCACCTGCAAAGTCAGGCCCTTTCCAGACACTCGGCCCGGTCAGCTTCTCGGTATGAATGATCCCCATCAGGCTCTCCTTCTTCCCGTCAAACTACCCGACCCCGCCGGCGAAGCGCGGGGTGGAATCCATCAGCATCCGTGTATAGGGCTGCTGCGGTGATTCAATCAGCTTACCGGCCTCGTTTTCCTCGACAAGCCGGCCGTCCTTCAAAACCCCGATCCGGTGCGCCATCACCCGCACCACAGCCATATCATGCGAGATGAACAGATAGGTCAGCCGAAGATCCCGCTGAAGCTGCTTCAGCAGATTCAGGACCTGCGCCTGAACCGACACATCCAGCGCCGAGGTCGGCTCGTCGCAGACAATGAATTGCGGGTTCGAGGCCAGCGCCCGCGCAATCGAAATCCGCTGCCGCTGGCCACCTGAGAATTCATGCGGGAAGCGGACGGAGTCGGCAGATGACAGCCCGACCTGTTCCAGCAACTCGTCAACGCGCCGCTGCTGCGCGCCGCGGCCACTGATCAGGCCGAAAGCCTTGATCGGCTCGATCAGGATATCGCCGACACGCCAGCGCGGATTCAGGCTGGAATAGGGAGACTGGAAAACCATCTGCAGCTTTTGGCGCAACCGGTTGTTCTCTACCTGACCGCCAGTCTCGTCGAATGCCGTCTGTCCGTCGATCTGGATGCGGCCGCTGTCAGGTCGCTCCAGCCCGACGATCATCCGCGCAATGGTGGATTTACCCGACCCGCTCTCACCGACAAGCGCATAGGTCTGGCCCTTGGCGATAGAAAAACTGACATCATCCACCGCCGTCAGGACGCGTTTCCTGCCACCAGATACAACCCGTGCCAGAAACGGATCGGATATATCGAAATGCCGGCTCAGACCGGTTACATCGAGAAAGGGCCTATCCGCCATTGGATGCTCCCTTCCCCTTTACGCTTCCGGCGTCGGAGAATTTGTGACAGGCAACACCGCCGGCAAACTCCGGCGCAATCCGCGCACATTCAGCCATCGCATCGCTGCAGCGCGGATGAAACCGGCAGCCGCTTGGAAGAGCCGTCAGGCCCGGCATGCTGCCCGGGATCTGTGGCAGCACGGTGTCGACCGAAACAGCATCGAGGTTCGGCGTCGAAGCCATCAGCCCGGCGGTGTAGGGGTGGCGCGGCGCGGCGATGACATCGGCGGTCGGCCCCTCCTCGACAAGGCGCCCGGCATACAGAACAGCGACCCGGTCGGTGGTTTCGGCAATCACCCCCATATCATGGGTGATCAGGATCACCGCGGCGCCGCGCTCCTTGCACAACCCGCGCAGCAGCGCCAGCACCTGTGCCTGAATTGAGACATCAAGGGCCGTTGTCGGCTCGTCGGCGATGATAAGTTTCGGTTCGGGCGCCAGCGCCAGCGCAATGACGATACGCTGGCGCATCCCACCAGAGAATTCATGAGGAAAGGCACTGCGGCGTTCGGGATCGATACCCACTTCCTCGAGAAGCTCTATCGTGCGCGCCTCGGCGGCCGCGCCGGACAGGCCGAGATGAAGCTGGATGGTCTCGACAAGCTGGTCGCCGACGGTGCGAAGCGGGTTCAGGCTTGTCAGCGGGTCCTGAAAGATCATGCCGATCTCGCCACCCCGCACCGATGCCGCATCATCCTCGATCCTGCGGCCCTGCAACGCGATGGTACCGGCGGTAATGCGGCCCGGCGGCTCCAGCAACCCCATGATCGCAGCCCCGGTCAGCGACTTGCCAGCCCCGCTTTCACCGACGAAGCCAAGCACCTCTCCGGCCTTGAGGGCAAAGGATATCCCGTCGAGCGCCTGCAACCGCTGGCGGCGGAGCGGAAATTCCACGCTGAGATCGCGAACATCGAGAAGCGGCGCCGTCATTTCAACCTCGGATTCAGCGTGTCTTTCAACCAGTCACCAAGCAGGTTCACCGACAGCGCCAGCGCCAGCAATGTCGCCGCCGGAAAGGCCAAAATCCACCATTCCCCCGAGAACAGGTAGTCCTGGCCAATCCGGATCAGCGTGCCGAGGCTTGGCTCGGTCGGCGGCGCACCGACACCCAGAAAGGACAGCGTGGCCTCGGCGATAATCGCCAGCGCCAGCGTAATGGTGGCAATCACCAGAACCGGGCCGATGACATTAGGCAGGATGTGCCGCCACATGATCTGGCCACGCCGAAGGCCGATCAACCGTGCTGCCTGCACATATTCCTTTTCCTTTTCCACCAGCGTAGTGGCGCGCACCGTTCGTGCAAAAGGCACCCATTCCGACAAGCCGATGGCGGCGATCAGAACGAAAATTGCCATCTCGTCGCGAAGGTCCGGCGGGATAATGCCGCGCAGCACGCCGAAGATGAGCA
>JAKMFG010000202.1 GCA_022425565.1 Alphaproteobacteria bacterium | reverse complement strand
GAGTTGCGCTGGTTCCGCGAATGGTCTTGATCAGCACAACAAAGCGGTCAGGAATGCCATCTACAAATTCTAACGCTGCTCTCCAATCACGATTCGGTTGGGCAATCACCGTGGTGCCGATGCCCGGCCGCTGCTGATATGGTACGGCCATACCGTGCTATGGCGCGGTAAAACACCATTTTTTTCGACAACACATGACTCCCTGTCTTTTTTAGCTTCAATTCCCAGCTGTTTGCCTCTAATATTCCCTTGTAAGAGTTCTAAACAAGATTTCTGGAGAAAAAGTATGACATTTTACAGCAAGATGCTTGGTGCCGCGGCAACAGCTGCCGTCGCATCATTCGCATTTGCCGGCGCTGCGCAGGCCGATGTCTGCAACACGCCTTCTAAGCTTGGCGACATGGGCAATTTCAACGGCGAGGTGATCACCATTGCTGGTTCCATGCAGGGCAAGGACGAAGAAAACCTGCTGGCCACCGTTAGCTGCTTTGAAAAGGCAACTGGCGCGGTGATCAAGTATTCGGGTTCACGCGATTTCGCCGCCCTGATCGTCGCTGACCTGCGCTCCAACAACGCGCCAAACATTGCCATCTTCCCGCAGCCCGGCCTTGCCGGCGACATGGCCAAGGAAGGCCATCTGACACCGCTTGGAGATGATCTCGCCGACTGGATGACCAACAATTACGGCGCAGGGTCCTCCTGGGTGGCGCTTGGCACTTATGGCGATTCCGATGGCAAGGACCATTTCTACGGCTTCCCTTTCAAGAAGGACCTGAAATCGCTTGTCTGGTATCTGCCCGAGCAGTTTGAAGATAATGGCTACGAGATTCCGCAGAGCATGGAAGACCTCATCGCCCTGTCCGACCAGATGGTTTCCGACGGCAACACCCCGTGGTGCATTGGCGTTGAGTCCGGCAATGCAACTGGCTGGACCGCCACCGACTGGATGGAAGACCTGATGCTGCGCACCACCAGCCCAGAAAACTATGACAGGTGGGTGTCGAACGAATTGCCGTTCAACAGCCCGGAAGTGCTGAACGCGATGAAGGTCTATGGCCAGTTCTCGCGCAACGACGATTATGTTGCTGGCGGTTCCGCCGCGGTTGCAACCACCTTCTTCGGCGACGCGCCAAAGGGGCTGTTCTCGTCGCCACCGAAGTGTATGATGCATCGTCAGGCATCCTTCATTCCGGCCTTCTTCCCGGAGAAGGGAAAGGAAGTCGAGGACGGTATCGCTGACTTCTTCTACTTCCCGCCTTACGAGTCGGCCAATCTTGGCAACCCGGTTCTTGGTGCAGGCACGATCTACACCATGACTAAGGATTCGCCGGCCACCCGCGCCTTCTTCCAGTACCTGACCGAGGCGTCTACCCACGAGGTATGGATGTCGCAAGGCCAGTTCCTGACTGCGCACAAAGGTGCCGATCCGTCAGCATACTCCTCGCCAGCACTCCGAAAGCAGGGGGAAATTCTCGTCAACGCCACAACCTTCCGGTTTGACGCCTCCGACCTGATGCCTGGTGCCATCGGCGCTGGTGCTTTCTGGAGCGAGATGACAGCCTTCGCCAATGGCCAGGATGCGCAGACCACCGCCGACAACATCCAGGCGGCCTGGGACGCCATCAAGTAAGCCTTGGCAGGCTTGACGAATATAGAAGAGCGCGGAATCCTCTCCGTGCTCTTCTCTTTTAGGGACCATAGGTGACATCCTGTCACGCCGGTTCCGGTTTCGGTCTCGATATGCGCTCGATCCACACCGTCATCGCCGGCAACAGCCTGGCCATCATGCTGACAATCGTCTGCGTGCTGCCGATCATTGCGCTTGTCGCCTTTTCGGTGACGGCACCGCTTGACGACGCGACGGCGTCCCTTGGGCTGTGGCTGCATGACAGGTACGAGTGGGCCTTCCCGCGGTTCGATACCCAGGAACGCTTTGCCAAGATGGGCTTTGCGATCCGCGCCGTTTTGATCGCTGTCGGTATCTCTTTTCTGTATTTCTGGATCACCAATTGGCTCAATCTTGGGCTGGCGAGGTTGGGCTCGCGCAAGGCAGCCGGGCCCGAGTCGCTGATCATCGAGGCCATCCAGCCATGGATTTTCGTTGGCCCAACGTTGGTGCTGCTGCTGCTGTTCCTGCTGGTGCCGGCCTTTCTGACGCTCAGCCTGTCCTTTCAGGAGGCTAACGGCGCGCTGACCACGCGCAACTATGCCTTCCTGTGGGACCCGGCGGCGCTTGGCTATACGCAATTCAGGCTGGCCATGCGCAACAGCCTGATGTGGCTTGTGCTGGTCCCGTCAGTCTGTATCTCGCTCGGGTTGCTGATCGCGGTGCTAGCGGATTCCGTGAGATGGGGCATAATCGCCAAGACTTTCATCTTCGTGCCTCTTGCCATTTCCTTTGTGGGCGCGGCGGTGATCTGGCGGAACATCTTCGCCGGCGGCGGCATCGAACCGCTGCTCACCATGAATGGTTCCACTCCATCCTACCAGATCGGCTTGTTGAAGGCCGTTCTCGGACATGGAGCCGAATATAACGAGCCGCTCTACAATCTGAAATTCTGGGGCAATTTCTTTCTGATGTGGATCCTTGTCTGGGTGCAGACGGGGTTTGCCATGGTGATATTCTCTGCGGCGCTCCGTGGCGTGCCGCAGGACACCATTGAGGCGGCTACAATCGATGGTGCGAACCCGTTTCAGATGTTCTTCCGGGTAAAGCTTCCGCAGATCTATTCCACCGTTGTGGTAGTCTGGACAACGCTCGTTATCCTCGTCCTCAAGGTCTTTGACATTCCCTATGCGCTGTCGGCGAATGACGATGACAAGCTGCTGCTGGCGACCATGATGGAAAACGCCCGCAACAACTGGTCGATCGGCGGCGACAATGTCGACAATTTGTTTGCCGCCATCGCCATTATGCTGATGCTGACCGTCATTCCAAACATGGTTTTCAACGCCTGGCGGATCCGGCGCGAGCAGAAGGGGTTCAACTGATGATTGGCAACACACTTCGC
>JAKMFG010000196.1 GCA_022425565.1 Alphaproteobacteria bacterium | reverse complement strand
GCCGGTCCTGTGGCCAGTCCTGTCGCCGGTCCTGCTGTTTCCGGGGATGGAACAAGCGCACTCACCCGGTCCTGCTGCGCTGTCAGCGCCGCGTGATACTCCACCTCCAGCCTGTCGACCAGATCGGCGATATGCGGGATGTCGGTGATGCTGCCGACACCATGGCCCGCCGACCAGATGTCACGCCATGCCGTGCGCTCGTTGGTCGACGCGGTCAGCGCCTCGGACAGTTCACGGTTGATCTCGGCAGGCGGCGCTGCGCCTTCGTCCGGGGTGATCCCGGCCTCGGTCAGGCTCGCGGCAAGGAAATTGGCATTGACGCCCGACACACGGTCGGTCTCGACAATGTCCTTTACCCGGCTGTCGAGGATCATCGTCTTGTAGTCTTCCGGCGAGCGGCATTCGGCGGTGCCGATGAACCGTGTGCCGAGATAGGCAAGATCGGCCCCCATCACCTGGGCAGCGGCGACATCGCCGCCTGTCGACATTGCCCCGGACAGCATCAGCGCACCGTCGAAGACCTCGCGGATCTCGTTGACCAGCGCAAAGGGACTGGCCTTGCCGGTATGGCCGCCGGCACCGGCCGCCACCGCGATCAGCCCGTCCACCCCGGCCTCGATGGCCTTGGCGGCGTGACGCAGATTGATCACATCGTGAAATACCAGACCGCCATAATCATGCACCGCGCCGACCAGCTCCGGAACAGCACCAAGCGAGGTAATAACAAGCGGGACCCGGTGGCGGGTGATCACCTCCAGCTCTTCACGAAGAACATCGTTGCTGCGATGCACGATCAGATTGACGCCAAAGGGCGGCGCCGGCCGGCCGGTCTCGGCCTCGATGGCGGCAAGGCCCTCGCTAATGACGGTCAGCCATTCATCAAGCCCCTCGCGGGTACGCTGGTTCTTTGCCGGAAAGCTGCCAACGATGCCGGCACGACAACAGGCCAGCACCATCTCCGGCCCCGAGGCAAGGAACATCGGCGCGGCAATCACGGGAAGCCTGAGCCTGCCTTCAAAGGACGGGGGAAGCGGCATGGCGGTGTTTCCTCTGCAACAAACCTTGTGCCCACAGTCTTGGCCGCCGCGCACGCAAAGGCAACGGCCATTTGACAAGCGGCAATCGACCACCGGGCCGGCCGAGCACAGCGCTCTGGACATGATCTGGAAATGCGGTTCAAGATACCGCCATGCCACATGATCATCACGACGACAATCCGCACAGCCTGCTGCCCTCCGAACCCGCCCTGCGGGTCAAGGCGCTGGAGACGATCCTGACCGAAAAAGGACTTGTCGATCCGGCGGCGCTGGATGCCATCATCGATCTCTATTCGCACGAGATCGGCCCGCAGATTGGTGCCGGCATCGTGGCCAAGGCCTGGACCGATGATGCGTTCCGCGCCGCGCTTCTGGCCGATGCCGATCAGGCGATCAGCGCTCTTGGCCATGGCGGCCGGCAGGGCGAGCATGTGGTCGTTGTCGAGAACACGCCGGAGACTCACAATCTGGTCGTCTGCACGCTGTGCAGCTGCTATCCGTGGCCGCTGCTCGGCATTCCGCCGGGATGGTACAAATCCGATTCATACCGCGCCCGCGCCGTTCGCGAGCCACGCGCCGTGCTTGCCGAATTCGGTGTCACGCTTGGCGAGGGAACAAAGGTTAGGGTCTGGGATTCAACAGCGGAAATCCGCTATCTGGTGTTGCCCATGCGACCGGAGGGAAGCGGCGGCATGGACGAGGCGACACTTGCCGGAATAGTCACACGTGATTCCATGATCGGCACCGGATTGCCGGCTGCCGCCGGTGCAGCGACATGACCCGCATCCACGATATGGGCGGGCGGTTCGGCGACGGGCCGGTGCCGCGCGAGGCGGATGAAAGCAAGGTCTTCTCAACTGACTGGCATGCCCGCGCGCTGGCCCTGACGGTGGCGGCAGGCGCACTCGGCAAATGGAACATAGATGCCTCCCGCCATGGCCGCGAACGGCTGCCACCTGCGGATTATGCGCACTATAGCTATTACGAGAAATGGATCGCCGGCCTTGCCAAGATGCTTGTCGAGCACGGCATCGCCAGCGCTGAGGAAATCACCGCCGGACGCAGCCTTGCCGGTGCGCCGGATGAATTGACGGCGCGCTGCCTTGCTGGCGAACGGGTGGTGCCGGTGATGAAGAGCGGCGGGCCCTCGGCGCGCGCCAGCGATGCGGCACCTTCATTTGCCATCGGGGCGCAGGTGCGGGTGCGGCCTATTGCCGGGAACGAGACTGTGGATGGCGGCCATACCCGCCTTCCCGCCTATGTGGCCGGGCGCACCGGCACTGTCGTGCTGCATCACGGGGCGCATGTCTTTCCCGACAGCAACGCGCATTTCCATGGCGAGGCCCCGCAGCATCTCTACACCGTGGCCTTTGTGGCAAGCGAGCTGTGGCAGCATGCGGAATCGCCGGATGACGAGATGCGGCTTGATTTATGGGAAAGCTATCTGGTGCCGGCATGACGGGTATCACCGGCGCACAAGCCGACAGGCCGGTACCTGTCCGCCCGTTCGACGAGCCATGGCACGCCGCCGCCTTTGCCATCACTGTCCATCTTCATGATCACGGGCTGTTCACCTGGCCTGACTGGGCCGATGCGCTTGGCCGCGCGCTTGCCGGCGACGCGCATGCGGGATGCCTTGACGGAAGCGATGATTATTACCGTGCCTGGCTGGCGGCGCTGCAGGAGATGCTGGCCACCGGCGGTGTTGCCGATGCGGCGGATATCGAGCAGGTGAAGCAGGCCTGGACCGACGCCTATCTGACGACACCGCACGGCCAGCCGGTGGCGATTGCCTTGCGCTGACAGGCCTTCCTAGCTGTCGGACCAGACAGGCGCCCGCTTTTCGATGAACGCGGCGATGCCTTCCTCGGCGTCACGGGCCAGCATGTTTTCCACCATCACAGCGGCAGCATGCTGATAGGCGTCGGCAAGGGTCATTTCCGCCTGCTGGTAGAAGGCCGGCTTGCCATAGGCCACGGTCGCGGTCGATTTCGCGGCGATCTTCGCCGCCACCGCCATCACCCGGCCTGTCAGTTCATCCGCCGGGACGGCTTCATTGATCAGCCCGATTTCAGCGGCGCGGGGCGCCGGACAGGGATCGCCCGTCAGCAGCATTTCCATTGCATGCTTGGCCGCGACATTGCGCGACAGGGCAACCATCGGGGTGGAACAGAACAGGCCGATATGCACGCCCGGCGTGGCAAAATTCGCCCCCTCGGCGGCATAGGCCAGATCGCAGCTTGCCACCAGCTGGCAGCCGGCGGCGGTTGCCGTGCCGGCCACCTCGGCAATCACCGGTTTCGGATGCGCCGGGATCGAGGACATCAGCGCTGAGCATTGCGCCATTACGCGGGTGAAATAGGCGCGTCCGCGGTCATCGGCATTCGCCGGGTCCTCGCGGGCCGCCGTCATTTCCTTGAGATGGTGGCCGGCGCAGAAGACAGGCCCGTTCGCGGCGAGGACGATCACCCGCACCGCCGGGTCCGCCGCCGCATCCGCCAGCGCGGCCGACAGCGCCGACATCATCGCTTCTGACAGCGCGTTACGCGATTTCGGGGCGTTCAGGGTCAGGCGCAGGATGCCGCCATCACCGATGTCGGCGAGCACAAGGGTGTCATCGTCGGGGGTGGGTGCCTCGGTCATCGCGCGCTCCAAGCTGGAATAGGCATCAAGGCTAGCGCCGCGATAGCCCGGCTGGCAAGCGCCGGCAATCAGCCCTCGTCGGACATGCCGCTCGTCTTGTCGGCCTTTGGCCGCTTGTCGTCGATCATCACCCCGGTTTCGACAAACATGATCTGTTCGGCGAGGCTGGTGGTGAAGTCGCCCATCCGCTCGATATTCTTGGCAATGAAAAGAAGATGCGCACCGTTCAGGGCCGAGATTTTGCCCGCGTCCATCTGCTCGATCACATGGCGGAAGATGTTGGTGTGCAACTTGTCGACATGCAGGTCGGAATTGCGGATGGCCTGGGCCGCCTCGAGATCACCTGTCTGATAGGCGGCCATCACATCATCGATCATCGACACGACCATGGTGCCGATCTCGATCAGCTGGTCCCACGGCAACTGCCCCGGCTCGCTCTCCATGATCGACCTGGTGCGTTTGCCGACATTGCGGGCATAGTCACCGATCCGCTCAAGGCTCTGGGCCGCCTTGGTGGCCGCCAGGACGCGGCGCAGATCATCCGCACGCGGCGAGCGAACCGTGATGATCATCAGCACTCGCTCGTTGATCTCGGCTTCCAGCGCGTCGAGTTCCCTGTCGCGGTCGATCAGCATCTCGATCCGGTTTTCCTGAAAATCCGACATCGCACGCAGGCTGCCATTCAGCTGCTTGCTGGCAAGCATGCCGAGGCGAATGAGCACCCCGTTCAGCTCGGCAAGGTCACGGGCAATTTCAGAGTTTGGTTCAGGCTGGTTCATTGATCCGTCCGATGCTGGTCAAAATGGCCCATGGGGTATGAAAATCCGACGTTGTCAGTGTCACGCCAATACTTGGTCACGCCAAAACTTGGTCACGCCAAAACTTGGCCTCACATTCGGCGTCCCTTAAGAAGGGCAGAATTGATATATACTTGGGTGCCGACATGTAATTCGATATTATCACACCTTGACGAGGTGCGTTTCCTTTGCTCGCTGGGCCTTGTTGGTAACACTGCTACCTTGATCCCCTGAATCCAGTCTGAGGAGACTGTCATTGATGACGCATAAGGTGGGAGCCATTCCCTTTGACATCCGTAATGATCGCATAGCCATTCTTTTTGTAACCTCGCAGCGGCGGGGACGATGGATACTTCCTAAGGGCGAGCTGAAGGACAAAGAAAGCCACAAGCAGTGCTGCAAGCGGGAAGCTTTCGAAGAGGCCGGTGTTCATGGCAAGTTCCTGCGGAACTTTCCCATCACCGCCAGCATCGGCAAGGCCAGCGGCGGGTCAATAAGCCATGCCGCAGTGACCTATTACCCTTTGCTGGTAACCGAACAGTCGGACAGCTGGCCCGAAGATGCGAAACGGCAACGGCATTGGGCGCTTCTCGATGACGCCGCACTGGTGACCGACCGCGATGATTTGAGACAGCTGATCCGTCAGTTCGAGTCGATCCAGCAATGGATCAAAGAAGATGCAACACATAGAAAAGCGAAGCTGACAGCAGCGCTGACGCCGGCACAGTGATCACCCAGGCCGCGGCGATGGACAGCACGAACCGCCGCCGCACCAGCTTGCGCTTCAGCCTGCTCTGGATATTGTCGAACGCTTCGTCTGCCGTCTGATTGATCCGGTGGCCGGGCTTCAGCCGCGTCCGGTTCGGGTTTTCCAGCGATTCCCGCAGGAAGCCGATGCCGAAAATGGCGCCAATGGCGATATGGGTCGAGCTGACCGGCAGGCCGAGGGTTGTGGCAATCAGAACCGTGATTGCCGACGCCAGCGCAACGCAATAGGCGCGCGGCGCATTCAGCCTGGTGATCTTGTCACCTACCGTATTGATCAGCTTGGGCCCGAAGAGAAGCAGGCCGAGCGCCAGGCCGCCTGCACCGATCAGCATCACCCAGAACGGGATTCCGACCTTGGCAGCAATCTCGTCGCCACTGAAGGTGGACACGATCGCGGCAAGCGGGCCGACGGCATTCGCCACATCATTCGCACCATGCGCAAAACACAGCAGCGCAACACCCATGATCAGGGGCAGGTTGAAGAGGCTGTAGATTTCCTTTTTCCGGCTGCCGATCTGCTTTGCGCGACTGGCCACAAAGGGAACTGACGCGGCCCAGGCGCCAACCAGCGCCAGCACCGACATGACAATGATGGTCGCCAGGTCCGGCTTCCAGATTTTCTTCAGCCCCTTCATCGCCATATAGGCCATGAAAGCACCGGCCATCAGGCCGATCAGCACCGGCACCCATTTGCGCGCCGCCGCGTTGCGATCTGCCGGTCGCATGATCTTCATTTCAATCAGGAACAGCAGCGAGGCCGCAACGAAACCACCAAAGACCGGCGAAATCACCCAGCTTGCCGCGATCTTCGACAGGGTCACCCAGTTTACGAGCCCGAATCCGGCGGCAGCGATACCGCCACCCATGACACCGCCAACAATGGAATGTGTCGTCGACACCGGGGCATTCAGGTAGGTCGCAAGATTGATCCATAGCGCCGCCGCGAGAAGCGCGCTCAACATCAGGTTTCGGAAATCGGTCAGGGCCACGCCCTCGCCCGGATTGATGATCCCCTTGGACACCGTCTTCACGACGTCGCCGCCGGCCAGCAGGGCGCCGGCACTTTCAAAGACGGCAGCGATCAGCACGGCCGACAGTACCGTCAGCACCTTGCTGCCGACCGCCGGGCCCATATTGTTGGCAACATCATTCGCGCCAATGTTCAGCGCCATATATCCACCGATGGCCGAAGCGCAGACCAGCATGAACACATCTTGTGGTGCGACCTGCAGGCTCAGATTTCCGTAAATGCCGGCAACAATCAGAAAGATACCAGCCACCGTGAATGGCAGGAACTTGCCACGAACATTTTTCACTTCGCCTTGTGCGAACGAAAACCTGCGCAGATCATTCACGTAGCGGTTGGATTGCTTGTCGTCTTGGGTCGCCATGGTTGTTATCACCATTCTGTCTGTGGAACGGATATCAGCAGCCCTGAAATGCGGTTTTAGCGTTACAGATTCATGTCATCAATATTACAGTTTTGTGACAAGATGGGATGCCATATAACGCATTGTTTCAAAATTAAAAAATCTGAGCCAGAATAGCTGCCCAGCCTGCTATGGCACCTGTCGGCAGAACTCTGTGACACATATCGTCACGGAAGGTCCCGAAGCGGCGCGTGGTCACACAGGCGGGGTTCTCTGACGGCCGGATTGAGTTAGTCTGGATGGCGCGACAACTGTCCTCAAGATTTCATACAAAGGGATTGCCCATGACCGAACCGACCAGCCTTCCGCCGCTGATGGTGGCACCCAACGGGGCCCGCCTGACGGATGACGACCATCCGGTGGTTCCGGTGACCATCCCGCAAATTGTGGAAACGGCCCGCAAATGCGCCGCGGCCGGTGCCGGGGCCATGCATTTCCATGTGCGGGACGCGGCCAAGGCCCATATCCTTGATACCGGCCTCAATCGCGAGGCGCTTGCCGAACTGGCGGTTGCGGTGCCCGGCCTGCATCTGCAGATGACCACCGAGACGGTGGGGCGTTACGGGCCCGATGATATGCGCAGGCTCACCCGCGAGGTGGTTCCGCCAGGAGCCTCGATCGGGGTGCCCGAGATGATCCCGTCGGGACAGCCATCGGCCGAGGACGCCGCCTTCTATAACTGGCTCGCCGATACCGGCATCCGCACCCAGCATATCTGCTACCAGCCGGAACATCTGCGGTTGCTCGGCGCGCTTCTGGACAAGGCAGGGCTGCCGAAATCGGGGGTCTGGTGCCTGTTCGTGGTCGGCCACTACACCGGCGCGATCTCGCACCCTGAACAGATCGACAGCTTCCTTGCCGAGATGCGGGCCGCCGGCATTGACGGCGACTGGGCGATCTGCGCCTTCCGTGAAGAGGAAGCCGCCTGCATCCACCACGCCGTGTCTCTTGGCGGCAAGCTGCGGGTCGGGTTCGAGAATTCGCAATTCATGGCCGACGGCAGCATCGCCCCGAACAATGAGGCGCGCGTTATTGAGGCAGCTGCCATCATGGCGTCGGCCAAAACTTGACGGAACGGGAGTGGCGAGACGGAGATGACAGGCTCTGCCTATCAGATGCTGTGCCGCAGCTGCCTTCGCCGCGGTTATGACGGCGGTGAGGCGCCGCCGGCGACATGCCCCTATTGCGGATCGGATGATGTGCGCAGCAGCCGCGAGCTGTTCGGCCTGACCATCGCGCATATGGATTGCGACGCCTTCTACGCCTCGGTCGAAAAACGCGATGATCCGTCGATCCGCGACCGGCCGGTGATCGTTGGCGGACGCGAGCGCGGTGTGGTCGCGGCGGCATGCTACATCGCGCGCCGCTACGGCATCAGGTCAGCGATGCCGACCTGGCAGGCGCTGAAGCGGTGCCCGGATGCGGTAGTGATCCGCCCGCGCATGGACCATTACACCGCGATCAGCCGCGAGATCAGGTCACGCATGCTGGCGCTGACACCGCTGGTCCAGCCGCTGTCGATCGATGAAGCCTTTCTTGATCTTGCCGGAACAGAATCCCTGCATGGCTGCCCGCCGGCTGAAGCCCTTGTCCGCCTGCAGCATGGGATACGCGAAGAGATCGGCATCTCCGTCTCGATCGGACTGAGCGGCACCAAGTCACTGGCAAAGATGGCATCCGACCGCGACAAGCCTGACGGTTTCTTCGCCGTCGATATGGATAGCGCCGCAGCCTGGCTGGCACCGCAATCTGTGTCAGTGCTGTTCGGCCTCGGCAAGGCGGCGGTGGCACGGCTGAGCGCATCCGGCATCGAGACATGCGGCGATCTCGTCGCGGCGCCGGACGGGCAGCTGGCAGGCCTTCTTGGCAAGAGCGCGCCGACAATCCGCAATCTGGCGGCCGGGATCGATCCGCGACCGGTATCCCCCGAACGCGAGGCAAAGAGCATTTCCAGCGAGACAACCTTTGTGAAGGACCTGTCGACCACAGCGGAACTGGAGGCAGAGCTCGAGATGCTGTGCCGCAAGGTCTCGACG
>JAKMFG010000171.1 GCA_022425565.1 Alphaproteobacteria bacterium | reverse complement strand
AGGCCGGAGTGATTATACGTCCCGTCGCCAAGGTTCTGGAACACATGAGCGCGCTTGGAGAACGGCGCCTCACCGATCCAATTCGCCCCTTCGCCGCCCATATGGGTGTAGCCTTCGGTTGCGCGGTCCATGGATTGGCTCATCCAATGACAGCCGATACCGGCATATCCGCGCGCGCCCTCGGGTAGAACAGTGGAGCTGTTATGCGGGCAGCCTGCGCAGAAATAAGGCGTGCGCGACACGAGAAGCTGTGTCACGTGCCTGTCGGCCGCCGTGTCGAGCGCGCGACTCTCTGCCTCAAGCCCCGGAATGCGCGCCGCCAAGGCGCGGGCGATCATCACCGGGTGAAGCGCGCCTTCGGCTGGAAAGAGGGGCTGACCGCTTTCATCTTTCTTGCCAAGAACCGGGGGCGCCCCGTGCGTGCCATAAAGGCTCTCGCGCACCTGACCTTCGATCAGGCCGCGCTTTTCTTCCACGATGATCAGCAGATCGAGGGTTTTGGCGAAGTCCTCCAGGCCCTTCGCTTCCAGCGGCCAAACCATGCCAACCTTATACGTCGCCACGCCAAGCTCTGCGGCCCTGGCCTCGTCAACGCCAAGACTATGCAAAGCTGATTGCGTGTCCATCCAGCTTTTGCCTGTGCTGACGATCCCGATCCTGGGCATGTCGCCGCCAGACCAAACGCGCCTGTCCAGACCATTTGCCCGCGCATAGGCTTGCGCCGCGTCGAGCTTCCAGCGGTGCAGCCTGCGTTCCTGTTCATGCCGGTCATCATTGGCGCGGATGTTCAACCCGCCCGGCGGGAGCGAGATGTCCGGCGACAGAGCCGGCGGCAGATCGGCGGGAAGCGCCACCGACCCGCTGCTTTCCACGTTGTCCTTGACACATTTGAGCCCGACCCAGAGGCCCGAATACCGGCTCATGGCCCAGCCGTGCAGGCCGAAATCCACAATCTCCTGAATATTGGCCGGGTTCAGCACCGGCATCATTGCATCGACAAGCGCATATTCGCTTTGATGACAGGTCGTCGAGCTTTCGCAGGTGTGATCGTCTCCCAGAAGGGCCAAAACACCCCCCTTTTCGGCGCTTCCAGCAAGATTGCCGTGCCGGAACACATCGCCAGTGCGATCCACGCCGGGGCCTTTGCCGTACCACATCGCAAAGACACCCTCCTTGGTGCCTTCACCGCGCATGGCCGCCTGTTGCGTTCCCCAAACCGCCGTTGCCGCCAAATCCTCGTTCAAGCCCGGTTGAAACACAACGTCCGCAGAGTCCAGTGCTTTGCGCGCCGAGCTGAATTGCTGATCCAGGCCGCCAAGCGGCGATCCGCGATAGCCTGTGACGTAGCCTGCCGTTGAGAGGCCTGCAGCACGATCCCGTTCGGACTGGATCAAGCAGAGTCTTACCAGAGCCTGCGTGCCGGTCAGATAGACCTGATCGACAGACAGATCATATTTGTCGGACAGCGCGACGTTTCTCAGACTGGACAGATCGTTCAACATTGAAGCCTCCTTGGGTCGGAACCTGTCATCGGTTCCAGAACCTCTCCCGCACAATGGCGGATCGCGGCCCATCTGAGGTCTCGACAGTGCATTTAGTTCCAGGCTGCCAGTGGCTCCGACCGATGAGACCGATCGCGGCGTTGCAATCATAGGACCAGGCGCGACACGCGGAGGAGATGCGCCCAACAGGCTCACCCAGCTCACTTACGACACGCCAAAACTCGCGCATCGGCGGCAGCGGGCCGCCTGAGATTTCGATTGGCCGTATCTGCCGCATTGGTTCTTGCCCTTCGCGCAAGGCCCGCCAGCCCAGGCACCCAACGTCCCGCGTCATTTCGCAGAATTTGCCGAGTCCGGCCTCGAAGGGCGTCATGTCGGGGGTGATGTCGGACAGGTATGAGAGCATCCCGGATTCGACCCGCTCCGACTGACATGGGGATCCGGCTTGCACGTCCAGATCGCTGCCCATCGCCATGAGCTGATCCCATAGTGCCGACGCGCCCACGCGACCTTCGAAATAGAGCTCAAAGCCGCCTTGCGTGGAATAGCCGGAGCGCGCCAGCAACATCGGCACGCCGTTCACGTCCATACGCTTGTGGCGGAAAAAGCGGATGTTCATCACGTCGTCGCCCCAGACCCTGCGCGCGAGTTCAGCGGCTTTGGGGCCCTGGATGCCCAGCGGCCAGACATCTGCCTCATCAACACAGACATCAAGCCTCATTGCCGCGGCCACACCTTTGAAAAAGAGAATCAAATCGCTGTCCGCGATAGACACCCAGTAGTGATCTTCATCCACCTTGATCAGGACCGGATCGTTGGTCATGCCACCTTTTGCATCCACGGTTGGGATGTAGAAGCATTGATCATCCGCCATCTTGTCCAGATCGCGCGGCGTCGCCGCCTGAGCCAGACGTTTTGCATCCGGACCGCGCAACTCGATTTGCCGCTCGCACCCAACATCCCAAAGTTGCACGGCAGATTTCAAGTGGCGGTAGTCCTCTTCCGGGCTTTTGAAGTCAGCCGCGATCAGGGTGTGGTTGTAGCTTGTGTAATTGTGGCCGCCCGCAGCATGCGAGCGTGGCCAAAATGGTGAGCGACGCAAGCGGACGGACACCGGCGTTGTGACGATTGTTGTGTTGGTGTCGAGCATTATCCTAGATCCGGTGAAAGAGGTTTCCTTTTGTGCATATTAGATATAATATATTTTTATATGCAAGCCAAAACTGGAGCGCAGATATGAATCCGAAGCTGACAATACCCGATCTCGCTGCAAAGAAACGGGCTGGCGAACGCTTGGTTATGGTCGCTGTCGGGGAGGCTTTGACCGCGACCTGGGCAGAACGTGGAGGCGTCGACATTGTCGGTGTTGGCGACAGTCTGGGCATGACGTTGCACGGCCATGAAAACACGCTGGCCATGACAGTGGATCAGATGATTGACCATTGCAGGGCGGTGCGGCGCGGCGCACCAAACACGCTGTGCATCGTCTCTATGCCCTATGGATCTTATGCAACGCGGGAGATCGCCGTGAAGAATGCGGTGCGCCTGATGAAAGAGGCCGATGCGGATGCTGTGAAACTGCAAGGCGGGAGTGAAATGTTCGATATCATAAAGGCGGTGGGGGACGCCGGCGTGCCGGTGATGAGCCATGTTGGGCTGTTGCCGCACCGCGTCCATGCGGCGGGCGGTTTCAAAATGCAGGGCCGGACGGCGGAAGCGGCACTCAAGATCATCGACAACGCCCGTGCCATAGAAGACGCCGGGGCCGTCGGCTTTGAAATCGAGGCGATGCCCTATGAGGTTGGCAAAGCGGTTGATGAGGCCGTCGATATCTTCACCTTCTCTATTGGCGCAGGCTCTGCAGGGACCTGTCAGCTCTTGAACGGATATGACCTCATCGGTGCCTTCGACAGTTTCAAACCGAAGTTTGCCAAGCGCTATGGGAACATTGCTGAGGTCGCGACGAACGCCTTTGAGTGTTATGCCGAAGATGTGAGATCCGGCCGGTTCCCCGATGCTGATCATACCTACACAATGAATGCTGATGAAGCGGCACGCTTGGCCGAAGCCCTGAAGCAAGATGCCGCGCCGCATTAAAAGGGCGCGGAATGCTATTGCAAGAGCGATGATGTAGATATTATATATCGCAACTGTAGTATCAAAGCATGGGCGATCTCTTGACCAAAAAGACATCAAAACTCCTCGAGCCTGACAGCCTCGTTGACAAACTTGTCGCCGCGATCCGCGATTCCATCATTGCGGGCGATCTCGAAGCAGGCGCTCACATCGGCATCAAGAAGATTGCGGATGAATACGGTGTCAGCATGATCCCGGTCCGCGAGGCCCTTGCCCGTCTGCTCGCATCGCGGCTTGTACGCGCCGAGGCAAATCGTGGCTATTTCGTCGCCTCAAAACCCTCTCGTTCCGATTTTTTCGAATTCGTCGAGGCGCGCGAATTGTTCGAGACCTCCGCCGTTGCGCGCGGCTTCGAAAAGGCCACGCCAGAGCATGTCCGCAAGCTTCGGAAACTGAATGAAAAAATGCGCAAGGTCGCAAAGGCGGGCCGGGCCAACATGATGGTCGAATGGAGCAATCTGAATGCCGAATTTCACAGCGTTCTGGTTGGCATGGCCGGAAATGCCTACCTGAGTGAGCTCTACGCTGACCTCTCGTTTGGCAATATGCACTTCCAGTTGGTGCGCAACTACCCTGCTGAAATCATAGGGTTGGATTTGCTGGTCGCACAGCATGAAGTGATGATCGACGCGCTTGAGAATGCCGATCAAAGCAGGCTCTTGTCCTGCCTATCGAACCATATTCGGAATCTGACAAAAGCCGATTGACGCACAACCCACCTGCTGGACCACCATCCTTATTGTGATAGATATTGCAAAATATTTATATATTATATATAATTTATAGCACTTGGGATTAATAGTCAGGGATATCGTGCATGTCTGTGAAAGAGGCGAAAGATCGCATTGCCGAGATCCTCGGTAACAGGCTGGCCGCCACCCGGGCCGTCAGAGCCGAGCACGCCCGAAACGAAGCGCATTTTCCGGAAGCTATGCCCGACGCTGTTGCCTTCGTCAAAACCACGCAGGAAGTTTCGCAGGTCTTGGCGGTCTGCCACGAAGAGGCCTGTCCGGTGACCGCGTGGGCGGCAGGGACTGCGCTGGAAGGTCAGCATCTACCGACGAGGGGCGGCCTCGTGCTGAATATGATGGCAATGAACGCGGTCAAGGCAGTGAGCCCGGAAGATATGGATGCGGTGGTTCAGCCGGGTGTGACTCGAGAGCAGCTCAATGAAGACTTGCGCGCGACGGGGTTGTTCTTCTCGGTTGATCCTGGGGCCAATGCGTCCATGGGGGGCATGGCCGCCACGCGCGCTTCGGGAACAACGGCGCTGCGCTATGGTACGATGCGTGACAATGTCAGTGCGCTAGAGGTGGTTCTGGCGGATGGACGGATTATTCGCACAGGAACCCGAGCTCGCAAGTCATCCGCCGGGTATGATCTGACAGGTGCATTTATTGGATCCGAGGGCACGTTGGGGGTGATCACCCAGCTGACCGTGAAACTGCATGGCGTACCCGAAGCGATCTCGGCTGCCTCCTGCGCGTTCGCATCTGTCGCGGATGCTGTGCAAGCGGTCGTGACAACAATCCAGATGGGCATCCCCATCGCCCGAATGGAGCTTTTGGATACGGGGTACATTGAAGCCCTGAACGTACGGTTCGGGCTCCAATTGCCTGACACGCCGCATCTGTTCCTCGAGTTTCACGGCTCCGATGATAGCGTGCGCGAACAGGCAGAGACGGTCGGCACGATTGTCGCAGACTGTAATGGGACCAACTTTTTCTGGAAAACCAGAGCGGAAGACCGAAACGCACTCTGGCAGGCACGGCATGGTGCCTATGAGGCTATGGGCGCGATGCATCCCGGTCGTCGATCTGTCGTGACGGATATCTGCGTGCCAATCTCGCACCTGCCTGACATGATCGAAGCGGCGCGCTCCGATATTGACGGGTCGACCATACCAGGGGCCATCATTGGGCACGTGGGGGACGGGAACTTCCACGCCCAGCTGATGGTGCAAGACGGCAATATGGAGGACCTGAAGATCGCCAAAAATCTGGCCAACCGCATGGCGCAGCGCGCATTGGACGTGGGCGGCACGATCTCTGGTGAGCACGGGATCGGACAGGGCAAGCGCGACCTGATGGAAGCAGAACACGGGGCCGCTTGGGACGTGATGGGCGAGATGAAACACATGTTCGACCCAAGGGGCATTTTGAATCCAGGCAAACTCATCCGCGATTAAGGCATCAATCATGCATTTGCTGCACGCACCTGCAGAGATCTGGTGTTGACAATTATATATTATATAGTATTTTACTTCCATGTAACGAGACAGGAGGAATTCATGTCAAAGCCAGCGATCGATGCAGATCCATGGGTCCCTCCAAGTCTCGAAGGAGTGCAGATCGAGCGAAAGAAGCTGAAGGGATTTATGCGCCGCAGCGATACGATCCCCCTGATACGCCTTCTGCTCAGCGTTTTATCAATCAGCTTTTACGGCTGGCTTTACTACATCTCTTGGGGGACTATTTGGGTTGTTCCGACAGTAATACTCTTCGGCGGAACGATGTCGCTTTTTGCCTATTCGCTCAGCCATGAATGCGCCCATGGCACGGCGTTCAAATCGCGTTGGCTGAACGAGACGGTTTTCTGGTTCTCGTCCACCTTGTTCGGCCAAGAACCTCTCTATCGCCGGTACAGCCATGCCGAACACCACACATATACTTGGTTCTGGGAAAAAGACGCCCAGATGCCTTTCACAATCCGCCAAAAGGTCAACCTGCTGACATATCTGCGCTGGTACACGTCGCTGGAATATCATTATCTCTTTATCAAGATCGCGCTGCTGCACGCGTTCGGTAGATTCTCCGCCCGGACCCGCGAGTTCACGCCGGAAACCGAGCTCTGGCCGATGCAGCGCAACTCGATGATCTTCGTTGGCATCTGGGTCGTCGCTGCGGCAGTCTTGGTCTACTTCCAGTCTATGGCGCTGGTCTGGTTCTACGTCATCCCCAAAATCGTCGGAGACATGATCAACATGACCTATGTCGGCACCCAGCATTTCGAGATGGCCGAAGACGATCTAAACCTTGCGCACACCACGCGCTCGATCAAGCCGAACTGGTTCATCGATCTCTATTACTGGAACATGTCCTACCACATCGAGCATCACTTTGCCCCGACGGTGCCCTTTCACGCGCTGCCAAAGTTGAACGAAGAGATCAAGGACAAGCTGCCGGAGCCGCAAGGGGCGATCCCGATCACAATCGATGTGTACAAGGCGATGCGCAACCGGCACCTGAGCATCGAGAAAGATGCGCTGGAAATGCCCACAAGCCACTAACTATCAAGACGGGAGATCGGTATGTCGAGCAATTGGGTTCTGGCCTGCGCCGCAAATGATGTCGACGAGGAAGATGTTCTGGGCGTTGAGCTCAACGGTCAGAAACTGGCCGTCTACAATACGCCCAAAGGTTTCTTTGCGACCGACGGCATCTGCACCCATGAGGTCGCGCAACTTGAGGACGGGCTGGTGATCGGCACGGTGATCGAATGCCCACTGCACCAGGGACGCTTTGACGTCACAAACGGCAAAGCCCTCTCGGCGCCTGTATGCGTTGATTTGAAGACCTACCCAACGAAGGTCGAGGACGGCGATGTCTATATCGACGTCCCAGTCTGAGCGATGTTGGGTTCGCAGATGCGCCCGATGCCCCGATTTCCAGCTCTTGGACAGCCCTCGACATGAGAAATGTCGCGATTGTCGGCGCTGGTCTCGCGGGCTTTTCCGTCGCGCGCAGATTACGTGAACTGGACTATACAGGGGCTATCACGCTTTTTGGCGATGAAGGTGCCCTGCCGTACGATCGACCGCCGCTCTCCAAGGGATCCTTGAAGGCCTCTGTGGATGCGTCCGGTGCTACCCTGCGCCCATCAGAGTTCTTTGAGGAAAACCAGATCGCTCTTCGTCCAAGCGAGCCTGTTCTGGGCATCGATACGACGGCGCGAACGTTGCAGCTACGAGGTGAAGCCTTCGCCTTTGACGCACTGGTATTGGCAACTGGCGCCACGCCACGCGCATTGCCCAATGCCATAATCCGCGGTTTGCACGGCGTCCACGGCCTGCGCACCCTCGCCGATGCACAACGCATTTCGCAAGCTTTCGGAACGGCGCAACACGCTTTGATCGTCGGCGGTGGATACATCGGGCTAGAGGTTGCGGCCGCCGCGGCTGAACGCGGGCTTCGCGTGACCCTCATCGAAGCGGGTCCCCGAATTCTGGGGCGCGTCGCCGGACCGCCAACTGCCGATGCCATCCGCGCCGCGCACAAGCGTAAGGGTGTCGACATCCGTGAAGGTGTAGGTCTGTCAGCGTTGGTTGGAACTGACCAAGTGAAGGGTGCAATATTGTCAGATGGCGCGCATGTGGCTGCGGATTGCGTGATCGTCGGAATAGGGATTGATCCGAACGTCACGCTCGCCAAATCAGCGGGGCTGGCGACAGAGAACGGCATCCTTGTCGATCCAACCTGCCAGACATCCCAGCCGGGCATTTGGGCCGCCGGGGATTGCGCAGCCTTCCCGATGGCCGATCAGATCACTCGGCTGGAAAGCGTCGGCAACGCCATCGAGATGGGAGAGGTCGTTGCCGCAAACATCATGGGCCAGTCGCGACCTTATGCACCGACGGCCTGGTTCTGGTCCGATCAGTTCGACTTGAAGCTGCAGATGGTCGGCCTCAGCCCGGGATACGATCGGATTGTGACCCGTCCTGGCGTAAACCCAGATGCAATATCGCACTGGTACTACGCAGGCGAAAGACTGCTCAGCGTGGATATAATCAATGAGCCCAAAACCTATATAATCGCCAAACGCCTGATCGAGACGGGCAAATCTCCGCCACCTGCACAGATAGCTGATCAATCTGTCAATCTGAAAGTCTTGCTCAAGTCTTGAAGCGCGTCCATTCTGGTTGGATCGACCTGCCGAAGATGCCCCAGACTATCGGAAGCCTGTAATCTGCGAAGGCAGATAAAGCGCGATCTGCGGGAAGATCAAAATCAGCACAAGCGTCAACAACTGCAGCCCGATAAATGGAATGACGCCGCGATACATGTCAGCCAAAGTGATTTCCGGTGGACTAATGGCGCGCAGATAGAAAATCGCTGGCGCCATCGGCGGCGTCAGATAGCTGGTCTGAATCATCACCAGAAAGAGGATGCAGAACCACACCGGATCGAAGTCCAGTGACGTGATGATCGGCATCGAGATGGGGATCATTACCAAGACGACCGACACCAGATCCAGCGCGAAGCCCGAGATGAAGGCGATAAAGAGGATCAATAGCAATGTATGCCACGGGGTCAGGTTTGCTGCGTCCAACAATGCCCGCACATCGCCAACGCCCCCCGACGCGATGAAGACACCGGCAAACATGCTGCCCGCAAGCAGGATGGTCAGCATCATCACCGTGATCCGCACGGTCTTTTGCGCCGCATCGCCCAGCACCTGAATGCTCAATCGCCTGTTCATCAGGGTCAGCAATGCAGCGCCAACAGCGCCACAGGCTGCCGCTTCTGTCGTCGTCGCAAGGCCCATCAGGATTGTTCCAAGAACTGTGAAGATCAGGAAAAGCGGGGGTAGCACGGCAAAAACAGTCATCCGGATCATCGTCAACAAAGGCACTTCCGGGCCTTTATCGGCCATTTCACGAGGGGCAAGCGCCGGATTCAACGCACATCTGATTACGATGTAGAGAACAAAAAGCACCGCCATCAGAAGACCTGGGAAAAGCAGACCGGCAAAAAGATCCCCCACAGACACATCCGCGATCGGTGCCAGAATGACCACCAATACCGACGGCGGGATCACGGTGCCAAGCGATCCGCCTGCGCAGATTGTGCCCGCGATCAGCGACTTGTTGTATCCGTACTTCATCATGATGGGGATCGCCAAAAGCCCGATGACGGTTTCCGTGGCACCCACCACCCCGCTGGCCGCAGCAAAGATTACTCCCAGCAAAACCGCCCCAACGGCAAGGCCTCCAGGCAGGCGACGGGTCCAGAGATAGAGCGCCTCGAACAGTCTCTCTGCAATTCCAGCGCGTTCAAGCATGCACCCCATGAACACAAAAAGCGGGACCGCGGCGAGGATGTAGTTTCCGCCTACATCCTGAACTTTGGAGACGAACTGAAACACCGCCTTGTCGCCGAAGCGGATGAACCCGAACACCAACGAGACGGCAAAGAGTGAATAGGCGACCGGTATCCCGACCAGCAGCAACACCAGCAAGGCCGGAAACATGAGAAGTGCGATATCCATCAAAAGGTCCGCTTGGCCACACGGCCGGTTATGAGTGTGCAGAGCGCATTCAGGATGTCGGCGACAATCTGAGCGGCAAAGAGCATGAAGCCCAGCCAGAACGTCAACCGCGCAGGCCAAACCACCGGGTTCCAGATGCTCTGACCCGATCGCTCGCCGCTGTTCAAGGCTCGCTCGAAGTAGTCCCAAAGGCCAAAACACAGCCAGATGACAAGTGGTGCGATCAGCAAGAGGCCAATCAGATCCACAAGCGCCTTCTTACGTGCCGAAAACCGATGATAGAACAGATCGACTCGCACATGGCCATCGGTCTGGCTGACATAGGCAATGCCCAGCAGGAACAGTGCCCCCATCTGCATATAGGCTGCTTCGTAAGCCCAGATCGTGGGCCGCGCGAAGACATATCGGGAAACGACCTCCCACAGCATGGACCCGGCTAGCGGGACGATGAGCCAGGCAACTACCTTGCCGGTGCCGCAAGTTACAAGATTGATCAGGCGAGCGATGGTGAGCATATGTGCAGGATCCCGGACGGCCGGCTTGAGATATCAGATACAGGCAGAGATCAAGGGTGCCGATGAAAATCGGCGAGACCCCTGCCCAAAACCCTCTTGGTCACTGTGTGGGCTTGCTATCGCGATACTCATGCGCGTTGACCCACCGGGCTTGGAAGGCGCGCTGGTCTTCCAGAACTCGGGTGAACCAGCCTCCAAGCT
>JAKMFG010000168.1 GCA_022425565.1 Alphaproteobacteria bacterium | reverse complement strand
ATGTAGCCGTTCGGCCAGATTTCGGACAACACCTCGGCAGTCCGTATTTCATGGTCGGGGTTGGCATAGGCATGCAGAAAATGAATGACGACGGATTCCGCGCCCTTGGCCAGAAGCGCGGCACCCGCGGCGCGTACCGCCTCCTCGTCAAGCGCGGTGACGACACGGCCGGCATAGTCCATCCGTTCCGGCACCTCGATGCGCAGGTCCCGCGGAATGATGGGTTCGAAATGTCCCTTCATGCCATAGGGCTGCGGCCTTGTGCGGCGGCCAAGTTCAAGAACATCACGAAAGCCGGCCGTGGTGATCAGGCCGGTGCGGCTGAGCTTGCGCTCCAGAACGGCATTGGTCGTGGTCGTCGTGCCATGGATGACAAGCGCCACACGGGACAGCTCGCTGTCGGCCTCGGCGACGGCATTCATCACGCCGAACGCCTGGTTGTCGAGCGTGCTGGCAACCTTGGCAAGGCGCACCGCGCCGCTGGCCTGGTCGAGCCTGATCAGGTCGGTAAAGGTGCCACCCACATCGACGCCGATCAGATCACCGTCAAACCTGTTGTCCTGACCACTCATTCCTGACCACTCATTCCTGCTGCCTCCCGACACCGATGCCCACTTGGGTGACCATCGCGACGCACCTGTAGCACATCTGCGCCGAACCGCTGTTCATTGGTACGCAAATGAGCGCCAAATCTTGACAAAAAGTCAAACGGATTTCCAGAATGTTGCATGGTATTGGGGGATCAAAGACGCGTGTCGGCAGCTTTACGTGCCGCGCTCATCATGGGCATCACGACAGCGTGGCCGAACGCTGCCGCCGCCCACGCCACAGGACAGAGCTTTGTCGCCCTGCTGCCGACCGGCCCCTATATGGCCGTGGGCGTTGCCACCGTCGCCCTCAGCATCATGCTGCTTTGGTTTTTGCCGCAGCGATCGGCATCTGCCTTGCTGCCACATCGGAATATCGGGCGCCTTGCGGCACGGCCGGCCCTTCGCAACCTTGCAAGCCTGATGATGTTCCTTGTTCTGTGCGCCGGCATTGCCACTGGACTGGGCGGCACGCGCGATCCGCTGGAAAACGCGCTTGTGCTCGGCTTCTGGGTTGCCTTCTGGATGACGGCACCGATGGTTCAGGGCTATCTGTTCGACCTGTGGGGGTGGCTTTCACCATGGCGATGGGCCGTCCAGCCGCTGTCTGCGTTTGCCGCCCGACCGGTCCTGCAGCTTCCCCGGCCTGTCGGCGTTTGGCCTGCAGTGGTGCTTTTGCTGGGGTTCTCGGCCTTCACGCTTGCCGATCCGGCACCCGATGATCCGGCGCGGCTTGCCAAGGTGATGCTCGCCTACATGATCGTGACGATTGCCGGCATGGCGCTGTTCGGCCCACGGCGCTGGTTGCGGCAGGCTGAATTCTTTTCGGTATTGATGGCACAGTTCGGCAGGCTTGCCGTTCTGGCACGGCGAGGCACGCGGATGCGCGCGGGCTGGCCCGGCTGGCAGCTCGGAAACGGCGTCCCCCTTGTTCCCGGCATTCCGGTCTTCACCCTCGTTCTGCTTGGCACAGGATCCTTTGACGGGTTCAACGAAACCTTTGTCTGGCTCGACATGATCGGCGTCAATCCACTGGCCTTTCCCGGGCGTTCGGCCGTGGTCGTGCCGGTGATCATCGGCCTTGCAGGCGCCAATCTGCTGCTGATCGGCCTGTTTCTTGCGATGATAGTGACCGGTGACAGGATCGTTGGTGGCAGGCTGTCGGCAGGTTGGTTGCTGGCGTTGTTTGCGCCGACCATCCTTCCCATTGCGCTGGCCTACCACACCGCACATTATCTTCCATCGCTGCTTGTCGACGGTCAGTATGTACTGGTTGCGCTGAACGATCTGCTTGAAACCGGCGCCAATCTGCTGGGCCTTGCCGACTACTATGTCACCACTGGTTTCTTCAATCATCGCGAGACGATGCGGGTCATCTGGCTGAGCCAGGCGGCAGTGATCGTGGCTGGTCACGTCATCGCCGTGATCCTCGCCCATGCGGCAGCAGTTCATCTCTATGGGAATGTGTCCCGCGCCTTTCGGGCCGGGCTTCCGCTGGCGGTTTTCATGGTGCTCTACACCTGGCTCGGCCTTTGGTTGCTGGCGGCACCAAAAGGCGGATGACCCGAAAAGTCCCATTTTGGGCTGGACATGTTGTTTGCACACACACAAACTCGAATGGAAAACCAAACAAGAAAAACCGGAGGCAATTCGGGAATTAACTCGCTTGAGAGGGAGGCTTTCATGAAGAAAACAATCCATGACACGCCGGTGGAAAACACCCAGACCACAAATAAGGGTGACGACCGGATCAACGCATCGAAGCCAAGCCGCCGTAAGGCGATCAAGACGCTGGCAGCTACCACCGCTCTTGCGGCCGCAGCGAGCAGCATGCCGCTGTTCGGACGCTATGGCCAGGTGCAGAGCTCGGAGCCAATCAAGATCGGCTTTCAGGTTCACCGGACCGGTATCGGTGCCGCCTATGGCCGCTGGTACGACCGCACGACCAAGGCTGCGGTAAAGAAGATCAATGACGAGGGCGGGATCAATGGCCGTCCGGTCGAGATCGTCGCCGAGGATGACGGAACTGATCCCAAGCGCGGTGCCGAGGTCGTGGAAAAGATGGCCACCCAGCATGGTTGTGACATTGCCTTTGGCACGCTGTTCAGCCACGTCGTGATCGGGTCCGCCCCGCGCGCCGGCGAGCTGAAAATCCCGTACTTCGTCGTTTCAGAAGGTCACCATGTCGCCAGCGGCATGCTGAACCGCTACACGCTGCAGCCCGGCATCACCGATGTGAAAAGCCAGGTCCAGGCGATGGCCCCGTTCGTGAACAGCACGCTCGGCAAGAAGGTCACGATGATCTATCCCGATTTTGCCTTCGGACATGATCACCGCGATTACTTCTCGGCCGCAGTCGAAGCACAGGGCGGCGAAGTTGTCGCCAAGATCGCGATCCCGCCGACAGAATCCTCCTTCACCAAATATTTCCCGAAAATCCCGCGCAACACCGATGTGATCTATCACGTCATGGTGGGCCCGGCGGTTCTGACCTTCGTCAAGGAAATGGGTGAATTCTTCGGCAATTCACGGCCCGAGATCTTCGGCTTCATCGACTCGCTCGAGGCGGTCGACCTTGCCAGCCCGGGCCTCGAGTTCCTTGAGGGCACCTATTTCTGGGAAGGCAACCCGCGCTATGCGCAGGCGGACCAGTCTGAATATGACAAGGCATACCGTGCCGCCGTCGGTGTTGACGCAAACGGCGCCTCGCTGTCGGACTCCAAGGATGTCGCCACTTACGCCCATATGTTCGGCTGCTGGGAGACGCTTCACATCGTCAAGGCCGGCATGGAGGCCAGCGGCTATGCTGGTGCCGGCGACAGGTCAAAGCTGATCGAGGCTGTTGAGTCGATGACCTCGATGCCACATTCCTTCGCGAACCCGCAGGGTGCCAAGGAATTCAACGGCAAGACCCACCAGACTTTCGGCCACCAGTACATCACCAGGGTGACCAACGGCAAGCTGGTGCTGGCACATACCACATCGATCGAGGATACCTACTATCCCGATGAGGTCGATTACACCAAACAGTCCTTCTAGGGCGATGGCGTGGTCTGCATCCGCAGGCCACGCCCCTTCTTTAAATTATTGTTCATATTGATTTCTTCGCTCTGGGGGGAGTGGCGCTAGCCGCATCGCATGGAACTCGGGCCCTATCTCATTCTTGGCCTTCTTGAAGGACTTGTCACAGCCGCCGTGCTGTCACTGATGGCGCTCGGACTGTCCCTGGTCTTTGGTGTGATGCGCGTGGTCAATGTTGCGCATGGCGAGTTCTTCATGGTTGGCGCGGTCCTCGCCTGGTGGATTGCCAGTCTCGTCGGCGGCCATCCGGCGCTGGGATTTCTGGCAGCGCTCATTATCGCGCCACTGCTGACAGCAGGGCTTGCGATGCTGGCCGACCAGCTTGTCCTCAAACGGATTGGCTATGACCCCGAGCGCACGATTGTCGCCACCATCGGCCTTCTCTACGTCATCCAGCAGATAACGCTGATGACCTATGGCCCGGACGCGCGTCCGGTTGAGGCGCCGTTCAACCATCGTCTGTCGATCCCGTTTGTTGAATGGACCGAAGGCGGGTTTGCAATGTACTGGCCATGGGGCCTTGGAACGACCAGCTACAAGCTGGCGGTGATTGTTGCCGCGGTGGTCCTGCTGACTGCCATCTGGCTGCTGATGACACGCACCCGGTATGGCCTGCTGATGCGCGCCACACAGCTTGACCGCGAAACCGCACAGGCCTTTGCCATACCGGTCGGGCGCGTCTATGCCTCGGTCTTCGGTCTCGGCGCCGGCCTTGCCGCGCTTGGCGGGGTGCTGATCGTGCCGATCCAGCAGGCACATTACCTGATGGGGCACGACCCGCTGCTGCTGTCCTTCATCGTGGTCATCATCGGCGGCCTGGGCAGCCTTCCCGGCACTGTTGTCGCGGCGCTGCTGATTGGCATCAGCGACGGCATGATATCAGTCTTCTTTTCGCCCACTCTCGCCAAGATCATCGCCACGCTCGCAGTGGCCTTCGTTCTGGTCTTCCGCCCGCAAGGCCTGTTCGGAAAGCGCGCGCTATGACGGATATGCAGAAATCATGGGTCCTGCATCTCGGCATCATCGCGCTGCTGTTCGTGCTGCAATTCATTCTTCCCGCCTACCACCATGGCAACCTTGCCAGGATCATGGTGCTGACCTGCTATGCCATGGGATACAATATCCTGTTCGGCTATACCGGCCTACTCAGCCTCGGCCACGCCCTTTTCTTTGCGGCAGGTATGTACGGCATGTCGCTCAGCATCCAGCATCTCGACTGGTCGGCCGGACCGGCGGTGATTGCCGGACTTTTCGCCGGTTTCGCCATGGCGCTGGTGATCGGCATGCTGCTGCTTCGCACGGCTGGCGTTGCCTTCATGATCGTGACGCTGATGTTTGCGCAGGCGGGTTATCTGACGGCGCTCTATTTCGGTGAATGGACACGCGGTGACGAAGGGTTCGTCATCAAGCAGGAGCTGCGCCGCATCGCCGGCTTCGACCTGTCCGACCCGACCAACCGCTATTTCGCCGCGCTGCTGCTGATGGCGGTCTGTGTCATCATCACCCTTCGTGTTGTCCAGACCGGGTTCGGTCGGGTGCTTGTCGCCATTCGCGAAAATGAGGAACGCACCCGCATGCTCGGCTACGACATCCAGCGCCACAAGCTGGCAGCGATCCTGTTGTCGGGAATGATGTCCGCAGCCGCCGGCGCGGCCTACGGCCTGCTGTT
>JAKMFG010000148.1 GCA_022425565.1 Alphaproteobacteria bacterium | reverse complement strand
AGCCATAACCTATTACAATCATCAATCCTAAAGCAACCCCAAGGATTACATAAGGTTATCATTCACTAAGTTAGTCCAACTATCAAAGAGATGCGATCTGTGACGCAACGCCTGACCTAATCTAGGCCCCACCACCAAGCAATATTCAATCCCAATCAGCAAACAGGTTCAGTAACCCCGATGTGGGGTTAAATGAGGGGCTAGTATTATAATTAATGATAATATGTATAAATAACAGTTAGTTAATAAGTAATATTGGAATCCTTCCCCTCCGCCATTTTCTCAGATCAGGGCAGCTTTGGCCGGCAATCCCGATCTCGGCAAATCACTGATACCACCAGTCATTCTGCTGCTGCCGCAGTTGGTGGAGTCTTGATGCCTGATCAATATCGACCATATCCCAGGTCAACACCGTGCCCCTTTTCACATCAGTCACCAGATCTCTGCCCGTTGCCATATAGTAAGGCACCGGAGAGCCCGGGTGATCGCGTTCGGCATTCGCCAGTTCTGGATCAAGACCGGCAACCGCATGATGATGAGGGTCGGTGATATGCAACGTTTCACCCTGTTTGAAATCGCGTGTGGCCCTTGCAACCAGATCTATCCTCGGCTCCGGAGCCGTGGCTCCGGTGGGAAGGTTCAGCAACGCAGCGCTCAAAATCGACATTGGTGCCTCGACACCGAGGGTGTGCTGACCGATGAAAAGCATGGCTGTTTTGGTGTTTCGCGCCACGACATGCCCTTTGCCACGCAGCAGATCCCACGTCTTTGCATTGTCACAGCGCACGATCACAAAAACGCCTCCGGCAAAGCTCATCTCGTCATGCCGCCTCAGGCAATTGAATACATCAATGACACCTGAGTTTGCCAGCAATCCACCATCGCTCTGGGCCTGAAAGGCATCGGCCAATTCTACCGGTCTTAGCAGGGGCGCGTGAAGAGCGGCCCTGTCGGGGGTCAGGCCCGTACCGTTGGCCACAACGCCCAGTTCACAAAAATCGGCAACAGTCCGTGTCGGGAAATTCGCTTTGGCGACAACGGCATTACGGCGTGCGGTATGATTTTGCCAATCGCCGTCACGACAATGCCATAGCTCCATCATCCCTGAATGCCGATGCCTGTTCTCCAGCCAACAGAGCGTGTCATCATCTTCAAGGACAAAATCATATTCACTGGATTTCCCGGCCGCGAGAACTTCAAGGCCAAGGGTTTCCGCCCAGCTGTTCAAACCGATCAGCAGGCTTGGCTGATCGCCATCAACCTCGGTGTAGACAACCCCCTTCTGTTTTGCCATCCGGCTCAGGATCGGGCCGACCACGATGCCCGCTTCCTTCGACGCCATGACAACGTGGCATCCTTTGCCAATGGCCCATTGCGCAATGGCGGCGGCGGCCTCCGGCTGGCCCGTGGCTTCGACCAGCACGTCAAACTCGGGAAGGCCATCAGCCGTGATATCTGTCACCATTATCGGGGGGGATGACATGGCGCTGTCCCTAACCGCATCGCGCATGCGCTGCTCGTCCTTATCGCAGATAACCGTGATCTCGATCTTTTTGATATTTCGAGATTGATCAAGGAGCGTTGCGCCAAAGTCACCAACACCAACCAACGCCACGCGGATCTGCGGCGAAGCTTCATTCTTGAAAAGACCGTGATAATTCATCGAGACAAACCCAGTTCATGCGTTCTCATTGGCCCGACAACCTTTTCATGAAAGCCTGGTCATGTCTTCTTTTCAATGTTGTAGAACAAGCGCGGGGCAGATGACCGCGATGGCGCTGCTGAAAAATGCGCAGGCCGGAATGGCATTGCCGGTGTTATGGCTGGCGTGACGTTCTGATCACGCAGCCCACAGAACTTCAGCGTATCATCTGATTTTCGGGAAGGCCATTTCCGGCTTGTAGCTTGCAAAGGAATCCAGCGTCTGGCGGTTGCATTGTTCCTGAAGAGCTGTGCCGGGTTGAACCGCAGTGACAACAGGGTAGGCGGCGCGATAGCCCGCTGTGCGGTCGTTGTCTTCCATGGCGATGGTGGCAATCCCGGCGACAATGCCTCCCTGACGTTCGACAAGGCGAATGGCGCCATCCATCGTCCCGCCTGTCTCGATCCATTGATCGACAAGAAGAACCCGCGTACCGGCGGCAAAGGCCGGTTTGCGCATTTCCATATCCTGCGTCCGGCCCGAATAGTTGCTGAAAGACACCGCGTCAGTATCCACGCAGAGTTTGCCAGCCTTGCGGATTGGCAGAAAGCCCACACCAATCCGTGTTGCGAGCGCGGTACCAAGAACAAATCCCATTGCATCGAGGCCGGC
This sequence comes from Alphaproteobacteria bacterium, assembly GCA_022425565.1. Taxonomy (GTDB): domain Bacteria; phylum Pseudomonadota; class Alphaproteobacteria; order Puniceispirillales; family Puniceispirillaceae; genus UBA8309. The sequence continues at coordinate 9,257 of JAKMFG010000148.1, read as the reverse complement.
AACGACGTCGCAATCGACACCTTCGAGATCAGCTGTGAGATCATCAAGGAGCTGCATAAATGCATCGCCATTGATGTAAATCGACGTCGGGTCGAGCCAGGCAAATTTCTCGCCCTTGGTGTTTGGCGACATGATGTCGAGATACCAACGTGTTTTCGGAGTGTCGGTCATGATCTTTTCCCCATTTCATCGCATATATTCACCAGGCGCGACAAACGCGCCGGGTCAATGTTGTAGAAGTCGTTTTCAAAATTAATTCCTGTGGCGACCATGAAACAGTCTGCCATTTCATAGTCGGTGGCGTTTTCCGGTGTGATTCCAGAGGCAAGTGCAATCGGCTGATCTGGCAGGGCGGTACGAAAATCGGCCAGTTTCCCGAGGTCGGCAGATTGTCCGGTTGCGATGCCTGATGTCGTCACGACATCCATAAAACCACCTGCGATGACGGCTGCGTGCGCGTAATCCTTCGGGTCGACAGGACGCTGCTTCTTGAAGGCAGTACCGCCAAAATAGAGCCCTTGCCAGCCGCAGGCCGCGCGTGTCGCGGCTATGGTGTCGGCCTCTTCCTGAATGACTGTGCTCTCGTCAATTCGCGCATCATCAGCCCAGTACGCATCGATCCTCACGCCGCGCGCCTCAAGCTCTGCGAGAATGGGAAACGCTTTCAGGCCGGTCACCGCAAGGAAATTCACCCCGATCCAGAAATCCGGATACCGGCCTCGAATCGCTTCGAGAACAGGCAGGAATGCATCAATTCCAAAATCATGGTTGATCAGGAAACACCCTTTCAGGCCGGCCTCAATGATGTGGTCGATATTGGCAGCTGTCCGTGGGTCGTCCAAAACATGAATGACGGGAAGGATGACAGGTCCAGAACATTCGAATTTTTCATGAAAATCAGCTCGTTGCATAATTCGAATTTGAACTCGTTCACCTGTTTTTGCGATACAGAAAACTCAGCGGCATTGTGCAAAATCAGCACAGCTCGGACGGCCGCTGATCTCCTAAAATGGGATTCCGGCCTTTACAGAACGGTAAAACTCTTCATGTTGGATTGTAAATAGCGACCAAATAAGGCGCGGCATAATCGAGGGAGTAAACAAATGAAACCTACTGAAAATCTTCTTAGTTCGAAGCTGTCTCGGCGCAAGGCGCTGGTGTATGGCGCAGCGACCGCGCTGTCGACACCCTTTGTATCCCGGGCCTGGGCCGCGCCAACCGAAATCAACATGCTGGCCTGGTACGGTCACGGCGAGCCAGACATCGTTGCCGAGTTCGAAGCCGCGAACAACGTCAAGTTCAAGCCGAAATACTATGCCGGCGGCGACAACATGCTGGGGCTGATCGCGCAGTCACCCCCTGGCACCTATGACGTCATTCGTGCGGATGGTGAGTTTGTGCAGCAGTTGAATGCCGCCGGATACATCGAGGAGCTTGAAGCCGCCGACTATCCGTTCGATGACATGCTTTATGAGGACTTCACGAAGTTTCCCGGCCATTGGGCTGATGGCAAGCTGTATTCGATGATGGTCCGCTTTGGCCATCTTGGCGTGTCCTATAACAAGAACGCCATCACGGCCGAAGAAGCTATGAGCTATTCATGTTTCTGGAAGCCTGAAGTGAAGGGCAAGGTCGGGCATTTCGACTGGCATCTTCCTAGCCTCGGCATGATCAGCCTCTATAACGGCAACGGTGCTGGGCTGTGGGACCTGACGGATGGCAAATGGGACGCTGTTCAGGACACGACCCTGTCGCTCCGTCCGCAGGTTGGCGGATATTTCGATTATGGCGGAACCTTCAACTCGCTGAAGAATGGCGAGATGCTGGCCGTGTGCGGTATCGGTGACTGGATCACCGGTGTTCTCGAAAAGGACGGCGCGCCAGTTGGGTCCGTGGTGCCTAAGGAAGGCGGCATCCAGTGGACCGAGTCCTACTGCATCGGCAAGGGCTCGGAGAAGGCTGACATCGTGAAGAAATTCATCCAGTACATGCTGTCGGCAGAAGGTCAGGTCAAATCGGCACAGATGGCAGCCTATCCCGGCTTTGCCATCACCAAAAGTGGACGTGCCAAGCTGATAGAGACCGACAGGGCCGAGGCCGAGCGTACAGGCCAGATTGACGGCATGCCGAACGATCCGATCACGCTGGTCAAGGAAGGCCGCATCCACTACCGGAATATTCCAGTGCAGCAGTCGCTTGAGGACTGGAACGACTTCTGGTCCGAATACAAGAACGCCTGAGTGGATGTTTCAACAGAAGGGAGGACGGCGGCTACCGCCGTCCGTCCCGTGACCGTTGCGCGCCAGGCCGGTTGACAACGCGATGACAGATTCCGATCCCTCGAGGTCCACGGCACCAGCCGTGAAGACATTTTCGATTTTCAAGCAGACCTTCAGGCTGCCCATTATCCTGTGGCAGTCACTGTTCTTCATTGGTCCATTGTGTTTCATGGTGGCGATGTCCTTCTTCATTGTCCGCAATTACCGGATGCAGGAAGACTTTGTGATGAAGAACTGGGCCAAGATGCTTGGCCGCGACTATTTCTGGGACAGCTATTTTCTGACCTGGGGCCTTGCAGGCATCGGCACGATCGTGACCATGACAGTGGCGTTCCCTGCCGCTTACACGCTTGCTTTCAAGGTCAGCGAGTCGGTCCGGCGCTGGGCTGTTTTCATGCTCATCATTCCTTTCTTTACCAGTTATCTCGTACGGATATTCTCCTGGTATGTGATCCTCGCGGAGAGCGGGGTGATCAATGCAGGCCTCAGCTATCTCGGGCTTGGGCCCTTTGTCATGCTGAACACCAAGTTCGGTACGGTTGTCGGCTATATGACGCTGACCCTGCCTCTCGTCATCATCCTGCAGACCTTCGCGCTTTCAAATGTCGACAGATCGTTGGTCGAGGCGGCCTTCAATCTGGGATGTCGGCCCTTCAGAACGATCTATCGCGTCATTCTGCCGATGGCGCGGACTGGCCTGATCATTGCGGCGGTTTTCTGTTTCATTCTTTCGTTTGGTGATTTCGTCAGCCCCTATTACCTCGGGGGATCCAAGCCGCCGACATTGCCGATCCTGATTGTCGACACTGTTAAATCGGGCCAGCAATGGCCGCGTGCCGCGGTGGTGGCCGTCGTCATGATGGTGACGCTGTTCGTGGTGGCGTTCGCGGGCATCATGGCAGCCTACAGGCGGAGGGTTGGATGACGGACAACCGCACTCTGCGATGGCTGCTTTTTGGCTATTTGGCGCTGGTCTTCGTGTTTATCTTCGCGCCCATATTGTTCAGCGTGATCTTCTCGTTCAATTCGGACAGGTTTCCGACCATCCCCCTCGGCAATTTTACGCTGAAATGGTACCAGACAGTCTGGAATGATCCCGATGTGTGGGAGGCGGCGCGGACCAGCCTGACGGTCTCGCTGTCAACGGCAACCATCGCAACGGCGCTCGGCTTTGCCACCGCCTATACTGATTATCGCTACAGTTTTCGGCTGAAGCCGATCTATCTCGGGCTAATATTGCTGCCTCCGACAATTCCGCTGATCATCATGGCACTGGCCATGCTCGCCTGGTTTGCCAAGCTGGGCATTTCAGGACAGGTGATGTCGATCATCATTGCTCACAGTGTTCTCACCGCGCCATTCGCGATGGCGATTATCCGTCTCCGGCTAAGCCAGATGGACCCAAGCCTCGAAGCAGCAGCCTGGAATCTGGGGGCAAATGAGTGGAGCGCCATGCGTCGTGTCATCGTGCCCTTCTGCAAGCCGGCGATCATCTCGTCTTTCTGCCTGACCGCGGCGGTGTCCTTTGATGAATTCGCCATTTCCTGGTTTGTCTCGGGGCTCAACAAGACAATTCCGGTGATCATTCTTGAAATTGTCACCGGCAATATCGACCCGCAGGTCAACGCGATAGGAAGTTTTGTGTTTCTCGTCTCGATGACGCTGGTGATTATCGCCCAGGTGGTTTTGATGACACGCCGCAAGAAGGAAAATTGATATCATGGTGGCTCCCCTTGTTGAATTCCGGTCGGTGGTCAAACGTTTTGACGATTTTGTGGCTGTTGAAGATGTGAATTTCACCATCGATGCCGGCGAGTTTGTCGCCATCATGGGGCCGTCCGGATGCGGCAAGACGACGACCCTGCGGATGCTGGCAGGGCTTGAGGCTCCTTCGGAGGGAGAGATTCTGATGGACGGCCGGGTGATGAATGATGTCCCGGCCCATGAACGCGATACGCCGCTGGTATGGCAGTCGCTGGCGCTGTTTCCGTTCCTGACGGCGCGTGAAAATGTCGAATTCGGCCTGCAGATGCGTGGCGTTGGAGCTGCCGAGTGCCGGAGACGGGCGCTGGAATGGCTAGACCGCATGGAGATTTTGGAGTTTGCCGACAGAGACATTTCAAGTCTTTCAGGAGGACAGAAACAGCGTGTCGCGCTGGCACGATCACTGGTCATAGAGCCACGAATTTTGCTTCTGGATGAGCCCCTTTCGGCGCTGGACGCCAATCTTGTTATCCGCATGCAATCTGTCCTGACAAGGTTGCAGCGCGAGCTCGGGATTACGTTTGTCTATGTGACGCATTCCCAGTCTGAAGCCTTTGCCATGGCAGACCGGGTCGTCATCATGTCGCGTGGGCACATATCGCAGATAGGGTCACCGAAGGATATCTATCGCGCCCCGGCCAACCGGTTTGTGGCTGAATTTGTCGGAAGGAATAACATCATCTCCGGAACTGTTACCAAGACCACGGCCAAGACAGTGACGATCGAAGGCAGCCTTGGAAGTTTCACCGTTCAGACGGGTCGACATGATGCGCCCCGCAAGGGAGATCTGGCGCGCTTTGTTGTTGCTGCTGACCTTGCTCAGGTCGCGGTAAAGCAACCAAAGTCAGGCAGTGTCATTCCATGTACCCTGATTTCAGAGGAATTTATCGGCTCTGTGGTGACTTTGTTCCTTGAGGCAGCGGACGGCAGTGAGCTGAAAGTGCAGCTGCAAGAACGTGAACTGTCGAAAATGGATTTGAAGTCTGCGACCACAATCTATCTCAATTGGGCAGACGAGCATGGCCACTATATTGGTGTGGATTAACAACCAGCGAGAACATCAAGAGTGTCAGTGAGGCAAGGATGATACAGAACCCGATCCCATGGCCGAACGGCGCTCGGTGCGCCTGCGTCATTTCCTTTGATATGGATGCAGACAGTCTGATCCATATCGCAAAGCCCGATGACGCGTATGACCGGCTCTATCCGATCAGCATGGGTCGCTATGGCCCGAATGTCGCCATTCCGCGGATCCTCGAAACTTATCGGCGGCTTGGCATCCAGCAATCCTTTTTTCTGCCGGGCTGGTGCGTTGAAACATATCCGAAAGCTGTCGAGGCAATCCTTGAAGGTGGTCACGAAATTGGTCATCACGGATATCTGCATGAAGATCCGATAGATGCGCCTGACCAGCGCTACTGGTTCGAGCGTGCGCTCGCCGCCTATCAAAAATATTGCGGTGGTACGCCAGCGGGGTACCGGGCACCGGTCTACAATATCAACCAGGAGGTTGTTGATCTGCTGGTTGAACACGGGTTCCGATATGAGTCCTCGATGATGGCAGATGATATTCCCTATCGTGTCGAGACTGCGAAGGGCGGGTTCTGGGAAATGCCGGTGCATTGGGGCACAGATGACTGGCCACCCTTCGCGCATTACGCCGAGATAGGGTACATGATGCCGGTAAAGGCGCCGTCCACAGGCCTTAATGCCTTTTGGGAAGAATTCGAAGCCGCCTACGAGGCTGGTGGGTTTTTCATGCTGATTGTCCACCCCTTCCTGACTGGCAGGCTTGCCAGATGGCGCCAGGTTGAAAACTGGCTGGAAGAAACGCTCCGGACCAAGGATGTTTGGTTTGCGCGGTTGGACCAGATTGCGGACCATCTTGATGGGCTTGTTACTCGTGCGGAATACAGCCCACGGGTAGAAAAGCTGCCATATTACAGCGGTCCGCAGGGTGGCTGAACCAGAGACCGGAGCAGGAGAAAGTCATGTTAACGGAAACCGATCTGCAAATGCTGAGGATCGCCTACGAGGAAGCGAAGCTGGGCTTTGAAGAGGGGGGATGCCCCATCGGCTCGGTGCTGGCGCGCGGCGGCGAAGAAGTATCGCGCGGCCATAACCAGCGCGTGCAGCAGGGAGACCCGATCGCGCATGGCGAAATGGATGCTTTGCGCAAGGCCGGCCGTCAGAAAACATATCGTGACACAGTGCTCTATACGACCCTCAGCCCGTGCATGATGTGCAGTGGCACTATCGTTCAGTTTGGCATCCGGCGTGTCGTAGTGGGTGAGAACACCACATTTGGCGGGAATGAAGAATTCCTTCGTCAGCATGGTGTCGAGGTGGTGATTGCCGATGACCAGGACTGCATCGCGTTGATGGAGAGATTTATCCGCGAAAAGCCAGAGCTGTGGGCCGAGGATATTGCGGAAGATTGAGCAGGGTCCGAGGCCAGTTGGTCGCGAGCTGTCCAGAGGCAGGATTCAGTCTGTTGTGCTGGTCTTGTGGTTGCCCGCTGACGAGGAATAACCGCCGATGACATTGACCTTTGCTGCCATGCAGCCTGCGCATCTGGCGGGCGCCGTGCGCCTGTCCGCCGATGTCGGCTGGCCCCACCGCAAGGAAGACTGGCGTCTTGTTCTGGGCATCAGCCATGGCTTTGTGGCGTTGCAGGAAGGCGAGGTGGTGGCCACCGCCCTTGCCACGCCGTTCGGGAATGCCGCCATGGTCAATATGGTGATCGTCGATGCTCCGCTGCGTGGAATGGGCGTTGCGCGTGCAATGATGGAACGGGTGATGGCGGCCGCAGATCCCGCAAGCTGGCACCTTGTCGCCACTGATGCCGGCCTGCCGCTCTATGAGGCTTTCGGCTTTCGCCGGACTGGAAAGATTATTCGGTATCAGGGACTTGTCGCGGATGTGCGTCCAAGTGGTGACGCATGCTGGGGAAGCACGGCAGATCTTGCAGCGATTATCAGGCTGGACAGGGCGGCGTGCGGGATGGACCGCGCGTCCATGTATAGCGCTCTGTCAAATGAGGCGCGCCTGGCTGTTCTACGACGTTCTGGCGGTATTGCCGGTCATGCGTTTGTTCGCGATTTCGGCCTTGGACGGGTCATCGGCCCGGTGGTGGCGGCATCAGCTGACGAGGCACAGGACCTGATCTCGTTCATCATGTCCGAGCATTCCGGTGCATGTCTGCGCGTCGACACGCGAAGCGATACCGGTCTTGGCGCCTGGCTGGAGCAAAGCGGCCTGTCAGCGGATACCGCCGGGGGAATCGTCATGCAGGCCGGCACCGTCATATCCGGGCCGGCAGGGCCGGTTTCGGTCTTTGCGCTAGCGTCACAGGCCCTTGGCTGACGAGTTTGGCTTTCTGTCAGCACCATGTGTGTAATTTGATGGTCCTGTCATGACCACTTTGGGTCAATTTGGTCCCGGCTCAGAACGGCAGCGATGACACGGTGCCATCACGCAATTTGCCATCCGAATCCCTGATGGTGATGCGGGTGCCGGCATCCCAGTGGCCGCGGGCGATCATGCTCATGCCGACATTGCATCCAAGCCGCGGCGACCATATGCCCGAGGTGACCTCACCGATAACGGTGCCGTCTTCGGCCATCACGGCGAGCGGGACCGCCACGCCGGAAAGGGCTTCGCCGCTAAATGTCACGCCCATGATATGCCTCTCCGGCCCGTCTTCCGCGATCTTGAGGAGCGCTTCACGGCCGATATAGTCGATGCCGTCCTCAAGATTGCAGTAGCGTTTGAAGCCGCACTCAAGCGGGTTGTTCGCCCGGGTAAACTCGTTGCCATAGGACATCAGCCCGCCTTCGATCCGTTCGATCAGGTTCGGGCATCCGGGGCGGATATCCAGCGCGCGGCCTGCCTCCCACACTAGGTCCCAGAGCGCGCCGCCAAGGTGCCCGCCCTCGAGGTAGATCTCAAAGCCGCCCTGCTTGCTGTAGCCGGAACGGGCGATCACCTGGCACGTACCCAGCATGTCGAATGTGCCAAAGCCGAAATAGGGAAGCGCCGCGATCTCATCTCCGAACAACTCTGTCATCAAGGTTTCCGCTTTCGGTCCCTGCACGGCTAGCGGGAACACGTCGGGTTCCTCGACCAAGACGTCAAGCCCCCTCCCGAATGCGATTCCCTTGGCAAACAGCAATACATCGGAATCCGCAATCGACAGCCAGAATTTGTCGTCCTCCAGCTTCAGCAGGACGGGGTCGTTGATCATGCCGGCATGTTCGTCAATCAGCGGGATGTAAAGCCCCTGTCCGTCGGGAATCCGGCGCAGGTCGCGCGGCGTCATCAACTGCACAAGCTCGGCGGCATCCGGGCCGGTGACCTGCACCTGCCGCTGGCAGCCCACATCCCAGACCTGCACATGTTCGCGCAGGTGCCAGTAATCCTCCTCGACGCTCGCCGCATAGGCCTTTGGAAGAAGCATGTGGTTGACCACGCTGTAGTCGCGAATGCCATGCGTCTCGGCGCGGCCCGTATACGGGGTGCGCCGGATCCGGCGGGACATATTCAAACCTGTCTGTGCCATGTCGCTTGCTCCTCGCCTGCGATGTACCCGTTGCCTAGCTGGACCACCAGCAGGAATAGCTGTTTGGCGACATGATGATGGGAAAGTGATAGCGCCGCGCGGGGTCAGGCATGCGGAACCGGATCACGATCTCGTCACAAATCCGCCGGCCGTCCAGCTGTTGAGCGCGCTTGCGGAAATAGGCGCCGCTATCCACCACCATCTCGTATTGCGCGTCGGCGTCTCCGGCGACCTCCTCTGCGAACCTGCCATCGGCCTCACTTTGCGATTTAAAGACCAGTTCGCGGCCGTGATCCTTGCCGATCCGCCACAGGGATACCCCTACGTCGCCGGCGTGGGTGCCGTCGATTCCATTCAGAAAATGCGAGGAGAGGCGTGCCATGTCATTCAATCGATGCTTTGTCGCGCTTGGATGTCGTGGCCAGCACGATCGGGCTGATTACGCCCTTCGCCTTGACGTTCACACAGGCGGTCTTGCCGCTGGCGAAGGCACGTTTCATTGCCGGGATGATATCCTCGCGCCGCGTTACCAGCTCGCCATGCCCGCCAAGGCCTTCGAACATCGTGTGGAAGGGGATGTCCCGAAAATCCGTGGCAAAATGCCTGCCGCTCTCGAACAGCCGTTCCTGTTGCTGGGAGATACAGTCAAGGCC
>JAKMFG010000140.1 GCA_022425565.1 Alphaproteobacteria bacterium | reverse complement strand
GGATAGACTGCATATTCAGGCGTCGGCATTGCCTGATTTTGGGCAATCGCCTCACGGGTATTGGCCTTCAGGCTAGCCAGTGCGTCCCCTGTCAATACAAATAGCTGCCACGGCTGCAAATTGCCGTTTGACGGAGATCGGGACGCCTGTTCGATGATGGTTCGCAACAATTTTCTATCAACTGTCCGGCTCAGAAAGGCGCGGCAGGATTTGCGGCGTCGCAGGGCATTTTCGACCGTCATTGGTACCCTAACTCTTTTTTCTGTTTATTTGTTAGTATCATCAAACAACCACTCATGAATGTTTGACCGTCGGTCAATAAGCCCGAGACGGGGGTGGTAACCACGGTCAAAATCCTGAAATGTGTCAAGTGCCACTTCCAGAAAAGGGTTTGATGCGCAGAGCACAGACAGACTGGTCAGGAGTTTCAGGATTGCCTGTTCATCAAAGTTTGGAACCGCGGGATTGTCCGCGGCTAGGCGGATGTTGAGCACCAATCGGTCTGCTCCCAGTGGCCAGGCGGATAGAATCTCTCCAGGGTCATCTCCCCACGGAACCTGTATCACCGCCTTTGCGTCAGCGGCGCTCGGTAAGCTGTCAATAAAAGCTGCGGCTTCGTCAATTTCAGCTGGCAAGGCGCCACAGCTCACCGTATGAGCGAAAGGCTTGCCAGCATCCTGATTACTTAATGATGTGGTGATCTTGCTGATCCACAGGCGGTGGCAAGAGGCCAGACCGAGAACGTCATCAATATCCACAGTACCAAAATCGGAAACAGCAATGTCGAGAGTGTCAATGAGCCTTCTGTGACTTTCAAGCAGCTTGCGCACACTCACATCGGGCACCCCTATCGCCAGCAGCACAAACCGGATGTCCTGATTGAACCATACTTCCATACGTTCGCGCCGCTGGTCAGTCCCGATATCCTTCAATGTTGTCCGGACCCTGCCAATACCCAGTTGCTTTAGTCGGAGGAGTGGATAATCGTCGCGCGCTTCCTTGCGGCTGAATTCCTCCATAGGGCCGTTGTATGGCATTGTTTTGATGCCGGCCCAGTCATGACGAAGATGAGGTGTGAGGAAGGAAAGGTTTTGCGGCGTGGACAGCGCATCGCCTGAAAAGGCTGCTCCCTCTTCAAGGGAGCGTCCAAATGTTGGCAGGAACCTGAAGTCGTGTCCCGCGGTAGTGACATCCACCATTGCAACCCCAAACTTGTCGCTGTCGTCCCGGCCGAATTCAGGCGCGACAGGCCCGTCGAACAGTGCCGCATAATCTTGGCGGGTAAAACTTGTGGCGGGATAACAGTAGAATGGCACTCCCTTATAGGAGTTGGCAAAGAAATGGTGAACATGGCCCGAGAACACAGCCTCAACCCCAGTTTCGGCTACAAGCTCCAGCAACCATGAACGTCCAGGCTCGGCATAGTTATCATAGTGATCCTCTTCATCAGCACTGCTAATGAAAGGTGGATAATGTGAAAACAGGTAGATCTTCTCGCCCTTTGCTGCGCGCAGGGTGCTCTCAAGCCACTGCCTTTGCGCCTGTTCCGCTTCGCTACCGGTATTCACCAACGACGAGTTAATCACGACAAAATTCACGTCCTGATGCCGAAACGCATAATGAGACGCGCCAAAAGTCTCTCCATAGCGGCTGAGGCTGTTCTCGTCGGGTGCGCCCGCAGGTGACACCATCGATGGCTTGTCACCAATGTCGTGATTCCCCGGCACAAAATGCAAATCGGGGGCTATCGGCTGGAAGATTTTCTTAGCCTCTTCGCTTGCCGGAAGATAAGCCGCCATATGCGGAAGAGGATGAACCATATCACCAAGATGCATGACAAGGTCAGGCTTTTGCGCCGCAATCAACCCCACGGCATAGCGTGCTCTGCCATTCGCCTTTTCATTGACTGCATAGGGTGAAGACTGATCGCCAGCCAATGCCCGAATATGCGTGTCAGAGATTACGGCAAACGAAAATATCTTGCTCATTAACAGATCGGGTCCCTAGTCATCTACAGGAGCATGCAGCACTGTTTCCTCAGTGATCACACCCCCTCTGTTGCCAATTTCGACCGATCCGTATCGCTGGGCAAATACAGATGGCAGGGGCCTGTCCCCAGGAACAGCAAGCCACAATCTCAGCAGATGGCGTCGCTGGTCAGGATCCGGCCAGTCGGTGAAACTAGTACGATCATGCAACAGCGAGTGATTGTAGACAAACTGCATGTCACCAGGCTGCAGACGCATCCGCAGATGCATGTCGTGCTCATTGACAATCTCATCAAGCAGGTCGAGCGCTTCGATCTGCTGGGCCGACAGTTCGGGCGCGGTCTCGAAACGGCGTGCCGATTCGATGTAATTGCGCTGATAGATACATGTCAGGGAATGCGCATGCCAGTTGTAAACCGGTATAGTGAAGAACGGGTCCTCATTCTCCGGCACCTCGCCGCGCCTGTCTGTCGCCACCGGCAGGAACAGGTGGGCGACCAGATCGGGACGCCTACTCAGAATTTCATTATAGGCGGTGACGCTGGACGCCAGCATCGAATCACCACCCGACATCGCCTCGCGGATGCACAGCAGACCTACAACATCGCAGGAATCCGTATGAAAGGACTGGCGGCTGGTCGTCTGGTAGATTCTGGCATTGGGGTCATTGACGTCAGCACCGATGTCGCGCACATGACCAAGGAGATGCCCAGCCGCATTCTGTGACCTTGCCACACCTAAATGGCTGCCGATGCCGCAGAAAATCGTCGCGCGCATCTGGCTGGAATAGGTCTCGACCGGCAGCCCCTTGATCAGCTGAAACCCAATGCCTCTGATCAGGTTCTCACGCAACTCCTCCAGCCAGTTGCCAAAGGCCCCCAATGGAAATGAGTCCTTCGAAATCAAACCGAGCGGCTGACCACCTTCGATGAACGCGGTTGCCGCCGCCTCGATATCGGCCACATCCGCATCACCCAGATGATAGGTCCAACGCTCAGGCTCTGCCGTCATGTCCTTGCCGGTCCAGGCAACAGGCCCAGTGATGTGCGGTGGTAGGTGGGTTTGGTCATCCATAATCAGCTCCTTGTCTTGTTGGCACGCATGTTTCGCCGGAGCAAAACTGTGACGGCGATGACCGTCAGGCCCCAGAAGAGCCAGCAGATAGGACTGGAGAAGAATATAGTCCAATTGCCCTTTGCCAGAAGCAATGATTGCCGGAAATTATCCTCAAGAAGTGGGCCAAGAATGAAGGCAATCAAAAATGGCGCGGCAGGTATTTTCAAGCTTAGCATGCCAAATCCGATGAAGCCCATCGTAAACATCACCCCGACATCGAAAATCGTGTTGTTCACCGCATAGGCCCCGAACACGCACAGAACCAGAACAATTGGAAACAGGATCCGGTGCGGGATGTCGGCAATCCGGCTGATCAACCGGATGGACAACTTGCCGACAATCAGCAGGTAGATCGAGCTCAGCATGATTCCGATGAAAAGCGCGTAGATGAGCGGCAGATTATCCTGAAACAGCAAAGGGCCAGGGCGCAGCCCATGGATCATGAAGGCGCCAAGGATGATTGCTGTGATGATGTCGCCAGGGATGCCAAGAGCCAGAAGCGGGATCAGGGTTGCGCCGGCAACACCGTTATTTCCACTTTCTGCAGCGGCTACACCTTCAATTTCGCCTGTGCCGAATTTCTCTGGTGTCTTTGAATTGCGCTTTGCCTCGGAATAGCTGAGGAACGCAGATGGCGCGCCGCCAATGCCGGGGATGGCCCCCAGAATCACACCGATGAAGCTACCTCTGACGATGCTCTTCAGACAGGATTTCAGATCTGCCAGGCTGGCGCCCTTGCCTGCCAGCGGGTTGTGTTCCCGAGCCACTTCCTTGCGCCCGTAGAAGGCGATGATTTCTGGCAGCGCGAACAGGCCAATCAGGACGGGAATGAAATTCAACCCGCTCATCAGCTGGACTTCACCAAACACAAAACGGTTGGTGCCATAAATCAGATCAAGCCCAATGGTCGCAAGCACCAGACCGAGCGCCGCCGATCCAAGCCCCTTGAGAAGCTGGTCACCAGACACACCAGCAATGATGGTTAGCGAAAACAGGATCAGCGTAAACACTTCAGGAGAACCGAAGGCCAGCGCTAGGCTTGCTAGCATGCCCGCAAACAGGATCAGCGAGATGTTCGAGAAGAAATCGGCAATGCATGAGGCATAGAGCGCGATATCGAGGGCGCGCCTTGCCTCGCCGCGTTGGGCCAACGGGTATCCGTCGAGCACCGTGCAGGACGCGGCTGGTGTCCCCGGGGCATTGATCAGAATGGCCGTGATCGATCCCC
>JAKMFG010000137.1 GCA_022425565.1 Alphaproteobacteria bacterium | reverse complement strand
GGCAAGACCCGGCACCAGGATGAAATTGGCAAGGATAACTAGCGCGTTAAGGGTATCGGTCATCTTATCCTCCCAGGAACGCACGCCGGACTTCGGGATCGGCCATCAGCGCGGCCCCGGTATCGGTATATGCGTTCCGCCCCTGGACAAGAACAAATCCGCGATCAGCGATGTTGAGCGCCTGTTTCGCGTTCTGCTCGACCATCAGGATGGCGATGCCGGTCTGCGCCACCTCGATGATCCGGTCGAAAAGCTCGTCCATGACAATCGGCGACACACCAGCAGTCGGCTCGTCGAGCATCAGGATTTTCGGCTGGGTCATCAGCGCCCTGCCGACAGCGACCTGCTGGCGCTGGCCACCCGACAGCTCACCTGCCGGCTGCTTGCGCTTTTCCTTGAGGATGGGGAACAGGCCGTAGACCTGTTCCATCGTCGCGGCGATATCGTCGCGGCGGATGAAGGCTCCCATCTCGAGATTTTCCTCAACAGTCATGCCGGTGAAGACATTGTGGTTTTGCGGAACAAAGCCCATGCCGCGAAGCACCCGCTCCTGCGGCTTGAGCCCGGTGATGTCCTCTCCCTCGAGAAGCACCTGCCCCTCTTTCAGGTCGAGCATGCCGAACATCGCCTTCATCGCGGTGGACTTGCCGGCACCGTTCGGCCCGACAACCACGGCAATTTCACCAGGATCAACGCCGACGGTACAGCCATGAAGAATGTCCGCACCGCCGTAGCCACACACCATATTTTCGCCGACAAGGAAACTCATGACGTGGCTCCTGCCTTTGGCCGGTTTTTCAGCCCGGTGCCGAGATAGGCCTCGATCACCTCTTCATTCGCACGGACCTCGGCAGCCGTACCCGTCGCCAGCACCGCGCCCTCGGCCATCACGATCACCGGATCACAGAGCCGAGTGATGAAATCCATATCGTGCTCGATCATACAGAAGGTATATCCGCGCTCCTTGTTGAGGCGCAGGATGGCATCACCAATCGTACCGAGCAGCGTGCGGTTCACACCGGCGCCGACCTCGTCGAGAAAGACAATCTTGGCATCGACCATCATGGTGCGGCCGAGTTCGAGGAGTTTCTTCTGACCGCCGGACAGATTGCCGGCCAGTTCGTCGGCGACCTGCCTGATCTGCAGGAAGTCGATCACATCATCCGCCTTGCGGCGAAGCTCGGCCTCTTCAGCCCGCACCTTTGCCGGCCTGACCCAGGCATCGACAAGGCGCTCTCCGGACTGGCCGCTCGGCACCATCATCAGGTTTTCACGGACCGTCAGGGTGGAGAATTCATGTGCAATCTGAAATGTCCGCAGCATGCCCTTGGCGAACAGCTCGTGCGGCGGCAGGCCGGTAATGTCCTCGCCATCGAGGATCACGCGGCCGGCGGAAGGGTGGTAAAGCCCTGCAACAACATTGAAAAGGGTCGTCTTGCCGGCGCCATTCGGGCCGATCAGTCCGGTGATTGATCCGGCCTCAATGGTCAGCGATACATCATTGACGGCCTGGATACCCCCGAAATTCTTGGAAAGGTTCTCAACGGAAATCATCGGGCACCGTCTACACTCTAACATAGGAAACGGCCCGGGCTTTCACCCGGGCCGCAAATTTTTACCGTATCCTAGCGGAAGCGGGCAGTGGTGTTCTCGCCGCCCTTGACCAGGATCTCGCGATAGTTACCAGCAGACTCGCCCGCGCCGATCAGCTCAACCGCGGATGCGCCGACATAGTCGATGTCACCACCGTCTGCAAGAATCTTCAGACCCTTGGCAAGCTCACCCGGGAAGATTTTCTCGCCCGGTGCGTTGGCGACCATCATCACCTTCTGCGCATAGTCGGCGGAGTCTGTGGAGCCTGCTGCCTGCATGGCCAGCATGAGCAGTGCAGCCGCGTCATAGGACTCGGATGCGAACGGGCCGTTTGCAAAGCCTGCCGCCTTGGCCATTTCAGACATCTTGGCTGCACCCGGGCTATCTGTGCCAGGAACGGTGCCGAAGGAACCGTCAAGGTCGGAACCGATGGCTGCCGGGAGTGAATCGCCGATCATGCCGTCCGGAAGTACAAAAGTGTCGAAGGAACCGGAGTCCAGCGATGCCTGGATGATGCCCTTGCCGCCCTGGTCGAGATAACCGGCAACGATCAGGACTTCACCGCCGGCCTGCGCAAGCGCACCGACTTCAGCACCGTAGTCGGCCTTGCCGTCTTCGTGTGCCGCGCTGATGGAGACAGTACCACCAACCTTCTCAAAGTTCATCTGGATGCTGTCAGCCAGACCCTTGCCGTAGTCGTTGTTGGTGTAGGTCATGGCAACGTTCTTGATGCCACGCTCCTTGAGGATCTCGGCGATCACCTGACCCTGACGCGCATCCGAAGGAGCGGTCCGGAAGAACAGGCCTTTATCCTCGAGATCGGACAGTGCCGGCGAGGTTGCAGACGGCGAAATCATTGCAACGCCCTTGGCCATGGCCACGTTCTGCAGGGTGGCAATGGTCACACCCGAGCAGTCTGCGCCCATGATGCCGCTGACCTTGTCCGAAGTGATCAGACGCTCAGCAGTTGCAGTAGCCGCTGCGGAATCGATACAGGTCGAATCGCCGCGTACAGCCGATACGGACTTGCCGCCCATAAATGCGCCCGAGTCGGACACTTCCTTCATGGCGAGCTCAGCCGCAAGCGCCATGTCAGGTGCAAGCGATTCAATAGGACCGGTAAATCCAAGCAGGACGCCGATCTTGACGCCATGACCGTCAGCCGCAGCCGGGCCTGCGATAAGCGCAGAAGCTACAGCAGCCAGAATGATTTTTTTCATCAGGACCTCCAAAAAGTGATGAGAAAACTGAGGCAAAATAAAAGCCGTCAAACAGCTAGAATGCAAGGATTATTCACCAGATGCGGCGCAATGGCTGAATCTTTCTGCTCAAGCCTTCGGATAGCCGATTGTCTTCACCGCCACACCGATCTCGTCGAGAATTACCGGATCATCGATCGTCGCCGGCATCGTCCATTCCTCGCCATCGGCAATTTTTGCCATGGTGCCGCGAAGAACCTTGCCCGACCGTGTCTTTGGCAGACGATCAATGACCACGACAAGATTGAAGGCCGAGACCCGCCCAACCCGGCCC
>JAKMFG010000100.1 GCA_022425565.1 Alphaproteobacteria bacterium | reverse complement strand
GGATAGATGCCGTCGGTGAAGCCGAATGGCGCGTGGCTGTATTCAAGCGCCTGAAGACCGGTGAACAGCACGCCGAGGATGACGGTAACGCCAAGGCCGGTCATGAAATCACGGCGGTTACCGACCTGCAGGGCATGGTGCGCCCAGGTCACGGTGCAACCCGAAAGCAGCAGAACCAGCGTGTTGATCAGCGGCAGGTCGAACGGGTCAAATGTCGTGATGCCTTCCGGCGGCCAGACACCTTCCATCGGGAACAGGGCCCGGTCGAAGAAAGCCCAGAAGAAGGCGACGAAAAACATCACCTCGGATGCGATGAACAGCATCATGCCGTAGCGCATGCCGATCTGGACGATCGGGGTGTGATGCCCCTGATATTCAGCTTCGCGAATAATGTCGCGCCACCACATGAACATGGTGGCCAGAACCAGTGCCATGCCACCACAGAGCACGGCAACCCCGTACTCGACCTCGTGCATGAACATCACGCCGCCGATCACCGCGACGAAGGCTGCCGCCGATCCGACTGCCGGCCATGGGCTCGGCTCTACAAGGTGGTAAGGGTGTTTGTTTGCACCACTCATGATTGTCTCCTCTCAATCTGGTTTCGCGTCAGCGCGAAACCACCTCTCCCGCGATCAAGTGTTACCGTCCGACCCGGCGCCAAGCGCCGGAAAGAATGTATAGGACAGAATAATCTCGCCGACATCGCTTGCGTTGCTGTCGGCGACGATTTCAGGGTCGATGAAGAACCGGACCGGCATCAGCACGGATTCACCGGGCTGGAGCGTCTGCTCGATAAAGCAGAAACAGTCGATCTTCATGAAATGGGGGCCGGCCTTGACCGGCGTGACATTGTAGGTCGAAGTCCCGGTCGAGGGCGCATCACCAAGATTGGTGGCGCGGTAGTTGATCACAACTTCCTCACCCGGGTTCAGCGTCAGCGGCGCATCGACGGCCTCAAACCGCCAGTTCAGCGCCGGGCTGACATTGGCATCGAACCTGACCTTGACCGGATGGTCGAGAATCACGGTCTCGCCGGTGGTTTCGGCAACCTGCGTGGTGCCGCCATATCCGGTAACCTGACAGAACAGCTGATAGAGCGGTACCGAGGCATAGGCCAGTCCCACCATGCCGCTGACGACAAGCGCCAGAACTATCAGCAGGCGCCGGTTGCTGCCTGCCGATGCAACGGAGGGTGCGACTGCGGGCGCGCTCATCCAGCGCCTCCCATCCGGACGATGGTCAGTACAAAGAACAGCACTGCAAGCCCGGCGATGGCGCCAAGGATGACCTTGTTGAGAGTGCGCCGCATGCGGATCATCTCTTCAGCTGTTTTTGGCTGCTGGCGTTCAGTCATCACAGCCCCGCAATCAGCCCGCTGACTGCCACCAGCTTGTCGATGACGAGCCCGAGGAACAGCAGGAAGAGATAAAGGATAGAAAAGGCGAACAGGCGCTTGGCAGCAGCGTCATCCGGCTGGCGGTACAACAACCAGGACAAACGCACGAAATTGATACCAAGCGCGGCGCACAGAATGCCATAGCCCATGCTGGCCATGCCGATCAGCGACGGCACCACTGCAAGCGGTGCGAGAAGCAGCGCATAGATCAGGATCTGTCGGCGCGTCTCGAATTCACCAGCGACAACCGGCATCATCGGCACACCGGCGCGGGTATAGTCTTCGTTCCGGAACAGTGCCAGAGCCCAGAAATGCGGCGGCGTCCACATGAAGATAATGGCAAAGAGCAGCAGCGGCTCGATCGACAGGCTGCCGGTCACAGCTGCCCAGCCGATCACCGGCGGCAGCGCGCCGGCGGCACCGCCAATGACGATGTTCTGCGGCGTGCTGCGCTTCAGCCAGACGGTGTAGACCACACCGTAGAAGAAGATAGTAAAGGCAAGAAGCCCAGCCGCCAGCCAGTTCGAGGACAACCCCAGAAGAAGCACCGACAATACCGATACGATAACACCGAAACTCAGCGCCTCGGCAGGCTCCACCGCGCCGGACGGTACCGGGCGCAGGCGTGTGCGCGCCATCACCGCGTCGATGTCACGGTCATACCACTGGTTGATCGCGCCAGACGCACCGGCACCTGCTGCAATCGCAAACAGCGAGATGCAGAACAGCAG
>JAKMFG010000089.1 GCA_022425565.1 Alphaproteobacteria bacterium | reverse complement strand
CTGGTCGGTATTACACTGACGGCGGAGCTCTTCGGCGAGGTCCTTGCGGATTGTCAGCATGGTCTCGCGCATCTGGGTGAGTTCTTCCTCCCACATCGCGCGCAGATCCTTGTCGGCAAGAATGATGCTGACAACAGCCGCGCCATGGTCCGGCGCAAATGAGTAGTTCATACGGTTCAGCACCGCCATATTACGGGCAACAACGGCCTGCTTGTCGGCGGTATTGCAAACCGCCATCGCACAGCCGACACGATCACGATACAGGCCAAAATTCTTTGAACAGGACGCGGCAACCAGCATTTCCGGCACGCGCGCAGCCATCGACCGCAGATTGGCGGCATCCTCTTCAAGGCCGTCGCCAAACCCCTGATAGGCGATGTCGATGAACGGGATTGCGCCGGTCTTCAGCACCAGCTCTGTCACATCATTCCATTGGCTGGAATCAAGGTTAGCACCTGTCGGATTATGGCAGCAGCCATGAAGCATCAGCACATCCTGCGGCTGCATGTCCTGCAGGTCTTCCATCATGCCACCGAAATCGACATTGCTGCTGGCGCTGTCGAAATAGCGATAGGTCCGGATCTTGATGCCCATATGGTTGGCCATGGCCACATGCGAGGGCCATGTCGGATCGCTCAGCCACAGGGTGGCATCGCCGTTGATTTTCTTGATCGCCTCATAAAGCTGGCGGATCGCGCCTGAACCGCCCGGTGTCTGGATGGTGGCAACGCGGTCCGCCGCGACGCTGTTGCCAAGAACCATCTCGCGCATGGCATCGCGGAACGCCTCGTCACCGCCAAGCGGCTTGTAGGTCTTGGTTGTCTGCATATCGTGAAGCACAACCTCGGCCTTCTTTACCGCCGCCATGATCGGGGTATTGCCGTCGGCATCCTTGAATACGCCGACACCAAGGTCGATCTTGCCCTCGCGCGGGTCAGCGGCGTAAAGCTGGCCGAGGCCAAGGATCGGATCGGGGGGAACGGGCTGGAAGTTTTCGAGCATGGCGAGGCCTTTCATTGTCCGGGTGACAATTCGTATTTAGGGCATTCGGCTGGTCGCTGGCAACCGGTTTACGGCGTCAGCGCTTGACCTCGGGTATCAGTCCACGCGGCGCGAACCTCAGCACAAGCAGCAAGACCAGCCCCATCGTCAGCAGGCGCATATGGGCAGCGCTCTCTATCAGATGCAGGCGCAGCCAGTGCCCCTCGTCCATGCCAGAGGTCAGTGTGCTCATCAGCCAGTGACCGATCGGCTCTGCCTCGATCCAGAAGAACCAGATGACGAATCCGCCAAGCACCGCACCCCAGTTATTGCCCGACCCGCCGACGATCACCATCACCCAGATCAGGAAGGTGAAACGGAGCGGCTGATATGTCGTCGGGGTGAACTGACCGTCCAGCGTGGTCAGCATCGCGCCGGCAACGCCGATCACGGCAGACCCGAGGATGAAGACCTGAAGGTGCCGGCTGGTCACGTTCTTGCCCATGGCCGCAGCAGCGGTCTCGTTATCGCGGATGGCACGCATCATTCGTCCCCATGGCGAGCGCAGCGCCACCTCGGACAGATAGAGAACGACGAGCAGTACAATCGAGAACAGCCCCGCATAGCAGAGCTTGACGAGGATCGAGGATGCCGTCTCGACCTCAAGCCCTACACCGGTGGCCCAGGACTGGAAGTCGGCGGATTCATTCAGATCCACTTCATAGGGAACCGGACGCGGCAGTCCGGCAACGTTCTTCACGCCGCGTGTAAGCCAGTCCTCGAACTTCAGCATGTAGATGATGATTTCGGAGATACCAAGCGTGGCAATGGCCAGATAGTCGGATCGCAGGCCAAGCGAAATCCGGCCAACCACCCAGGCCGCGCCAGCAGCAAACACGCCGCCGACAAGCCAGGAAAAGATGATTGGCAGCCCGAAACCGCCAAGGTAACCGGCCTTTGTGGAGTCTACCTTCTCGATAGCCGATACCGCCGGATCAATCAGCGAGCGCAGAAGCACATAGCCGACAAGGACGACAAGGCCTGTCACCCAATAGCGTGACCGCCCCATATCAGCGGTCCTGCGCCATGCATACATGCCGGCGACAACTGTCGCGACAGCAGCGATGATGCCGCCGACAACACCTGCGCCGCCAGCCTGCCACGCCGCCGTTACGGGCGGCACGGACACCAGCATCGCAGCAAGCCCGCCAAGCGCGGCGAACCCCATTGTGCCGACATTGAACAGGCCCGCATATCCCCACTGGATATTCACGCCCAGCGCCATGATCGCCGAAATGATGCACAGGTTCAGCAGGGTCAGCGAGACATCCCAACTCTGGATGAAGCCAACCGACATGAGGAGCAGCGCCATAAGGGCGAAAAGCCCGATATTTCTGCCAGACATGGTCATAGTGACTTCCCGCTGAATATTCCGGTTGGTTTCACCAGCAGCACGATCACGAGGATCATGAAGGACACGGCGAACTTATAATCGGTGGACAGGATCTGGACCAGGCCTTCAGGTGCCATCGATTCCGGCACCATATAGGTCACCACGCGCTTGTAGGCGAAGGTCACGAACAACTCGGAAAAGGCGATGACGAAACCGCCGGCAATGGCACCAAGCGGGTTGCCTACCCCGCCAACGATGGCAGCGGCGAAGATTGGCAGCAGCAGCTGTAGATAGACAAAGGGCTTGAAGCTCTTGTCGAGGCCGTAGAGCGTGCCAGCGATGGTCGCCAGCGCTGCCGTCATGATCCAGGCAATCATCACCACCCGGTCCGGATTGATCCCGGACAGCAGAGCCAGATCCTCATTATCGGAAAAAGCGCGCATCGACTTGCCGGTGCGGGTCTTGTTCAGGAACCAGAATACAATGCCGACGGTCACCACCGCGGTACCAAGGGTCACGACCTGGGTTGTCTTGATCGCGAGCCCTTCGTTCAGGCCGGTCATGTTCTTGAATTCGCGCGCCTTCATGATAAAGCGCTGGCCGTCGGTAAAGTTCTGGTCGCGCGGGCCGATGACAAAACGGATCAGGCCATTATAGACAAACATCACGCCAACCGAGACGATCAGATAGATCACCGAACTCGCCCGCTGGCGTCGATAATAGCGGTAGACCAGCCGGTCGGTCACAAGGCACAGCACAACCGCGCCAGCGATGCCGATTGGCAGTGCCAGCAACGCTGTCGGCAACGGTCCGAAGCTGGCCCCGGCGCCCTGCAATACCCAGGTGACGAGGATCACCAGCATGGTGCCGAATGCCATGGTCTCGCCATGCGCGAAATTGGAGAACCTGAGAACGCCGTAGACAAGCGTGACGCCGAGTGCGCCGAGCGCAAG
>JAKMFG010000081.1 GCA_022425565.1 Alphaproteobacteria bacterium | reverse complement strand
CTACCATCTGGCTGTGCAGCATGGATGATTTCGCCGAGATGAACGCGGTCTGGGACGCATGGGCCACCGGCGGCAACGCGCCCTGCCGAGCCTGTGTCGAGTCCCCGCGCCTCGCCTCGCCGGACTTCACCGTCGAAATCGGCCTGATCGCGGCGCGCTAGGACCGGGCGATGGCCGCCAGACGAATTCTTGTCCTCGGCGCCGGTGTCGTCGGCGTGACCACCGCCTACAAGCTGGCGGCGGCCGGTCATGAGGTCGCCGTCATCGAGAGCGAGAATCGGGCGGCCATGCTGACCAGCTTTGCCAATGCCGGGCTTCTGGCGCCGGCACAGGGCTATGCCTGGGCCTCGCCGTCGGCGCCGGGGCTGATGCTGCGCTCGCTGTGGCGCGGCGACCAGGCGATCAAGCTGCGGCCCCGCGCCTCCTGGCGGCAATGGCGGTGGATGCTGCGCTTCCTTCGCGAATGCACGGCGACGCGGCACACCAAGAATTCGGCCGTCACAACATCACTGTGTCAGTTCTCGCAGCTTCACATGAACCGGATCACCCGCGAGACCGGCGTCACATATGACAGCCGCGACGGCGGGCTGATGTACATCTATCGCAGCGCCGAGGGGCTGGCCAGCGCGGACAGGAAAGCCGCGATGCTGCGCAGCCAGGGCATCCGGCTGGAACTGATGTCGTCAGATGACATGGTGGCACGCGATCCCGGGCTTGCCGGGCTCGCCGCGCATGCTGCAGGCGCTCTCTACGCGCCGGGGGATGAAAGTGGTGATGCGCATCTCTTCACCAACGCTCTCGTCGAAAAGGCCGAAGAGATGGGCGTTGCTTTCCATTTCGGCACCCGCATCACCCGCCTTGTGCGGCGTGGAGACGCCCTGATCCGGGTTGAAACCGACAAAGGCGATTTCACCGCCGACGACTATGTGCTGTGCGCCGGTGTCCACAGCCCGGACCTGGTTCGCCATCTCGGCATCGACCTGCCGATCTGGCCGGTGCGCGGCTATTCGATGACGGTGCCGATCACCGATGCCGCGGCCGCCCCGCGCATCGGCGGTGTCGATTACGAAAACCTGATGGCCTATTGCCCGATGGGGGATCGCCTGCGGGTGACGGCAACGGCCGAGATCGCGGGATATGACCGCGGCTTCACCGAGGCCGATTTCGCCCCGCTGCTGGAAAAGGCGCGGCCGATGTTCGGTCATTGCGCCGATTTCTCGAACCCGAAATACTGGGTGGGCCTGCGCCCGATGACGCCGCACGGCGCGCCGATCGTCAGCAGGTCGCCGGTCGGCAATCTGTGGCTGAATGTCGGGCATGGGCATCTGGGATGGACGATGTCGGGCGGGTGCGCCGCCATCATCGCCGACCTGATCGACGGACGCGCACCGAATTTCGATGTGAAAGGGCTGCAATATGACTTCACCTGAAACCACGGGGCACCAGACCTCTACTGACGGCGGCTACACGCTGATCGAGCATCTTCCCTTCACCACGGCCAAGGTTATCGGCGCACGCGCGAGAATCGGGCTTGTGGTGCTGGCCTCCGACTACACCATCGAGCACGAGTTCCGCGCCATGATCGCGATCGAGGGGGTCGATCTGTTCATGGCCCGCATCGCCAACGACCCGCGGGTGACGCCGGAGACGCTGGCGGCGATGGAGCCGCTACTGACCGACACGGCCTCGCGCATTCTTCCCGGCGACAGGCTCGATGTTCTGGCCTATGGCTGCACCTCGGCATCGGTCGTGCTTGGTGCCGACCGCGTCTCGCAGCGCCTTGCCGAGGCAAAGCCGGACACCCCGGTCTCGAACCCGATCAGCGCCGCCTTTGCCGCTTTCGACGCGCTAGGCGCGCGGCGCATCGGCGTGCTGACCCCCTATCGCCGCGATGTGAACGAGCAGGTGCGCGCCTATATCACCCGCCATGGCTATGAGGTGCCGGTCTTCGGTTCTTTCAATGAAGAGATGGACCCGGTGGTGGCAACGATCGACGAGGACAGCCTCGTCAGCGCCATCGACACCATCCGCGCCGGCCACGAGATCGATGCGGTGTTCGTCTCCTGCACCTCGGTCAGGCTTGCCGACGCGGTGGCCGGCATCGAGGAACGGACCGGCCTTCCCGTGACATCCTCGAACCATGCCATGGCATGGCACTGCCTGCGCCTCGCCGGCATCGAGGACACGGTCGCGGATCGCGGCCGCCTCTTCACACTCCCCCTCGGCGGGTAGAAAACCACCCGAAAAGCGCGCCTCTGCCGCTTCCCCGGCGCTTCCCCGGCGCTTCCCCGGCGATGACCGCCCTAGAGCTGAATCCAGGCGGTCTTCAAATCGATATATTTGTCGATGGCATGAAGCGACTTGTCATGGCCGTTGCCGGACTGCTTCACCCCGCCAAGCGGCGCCGTCACATCGACCGCGCCATAACCATTCACATTGATCACGCCGGTCTTCATGCCGGCGATCATCCGGTGTGCGCGCCCGAGATCGGTGGTCCATACCCCTCCGGCCAGACCGTAATCGGTGGCGTTGGCAAGACGCAGCGCGTCGGCCTCGTCCCTGAAGGAGGTCACCGCCAGCACCGGCCCGAATACCTCGTTGCGGAACAAATCGTGCGAGGGCGTCACCGCCGTGACCACGGCAGGTTCCATATAGAAGCCGCCGCTGTCCGAATGCAGTCGTTCGCCGCCGCCCTCGATCCGGCATCCCTCCTCGCCGGCACGGGCCAGCGCCGCCATATTCTTGTCCAGTTGCGCGGCGCTGTGGACCGCCCCGACGTCATTGCCGACCGTTAGCGGATCGCCGATCTTCAGCTTTGCCGCGCCGGCACTGACGGCGGCGACGAATTCGT
>JAKMFG010000073.1 GCA_022425565.1 Alphaproteobacteria bacterium | reverse complement strand
GCCACCATCGCATAGGCCATGCCCAGATAGCCAAAGACCGCCTTTTTGGAAAAGGTCGAGATGATATGGCTGACAATACCGAAGGCCGGCAGGATCATGATGTACACCTCGGGATGGCCAAAGAACCAGAACAGGTGCAGGAACAGGATCGGGTCGCCGCCGCCTTCCGGGATGAAGAAGGTGGTGCCGAAATTACGGTCCGTCAGCAGCATGGTAATCGCACCGGCAAGAACCGGAACAGCCAGCAGCAGCAGGAATGCGGTCACGAGCATCGCCCAAACGAAAAGCGGCATTTTGTGAAGTGTCATGCCGGGTGTGCGCATGTTGAAGATCGTGGTGATGAAGTTTGCAGCGCCAAGGATCGACGAGACACCGGCAAGGTGCAACGAGAAGATCGCAAGGTCCATCGACATGCCGGGCGTTCCGGCGGATGAGGACAGCGGCGGATAGATTGTCCAGCCGACGCCGGCACCACCATCCATCACAGCCGACAGCAGCAGCAGGATGAAGGACGGGGGCAGCAGCCAGAAAGAAATGTTGTTCATGCGCGGGAACGCCATATCAGGCGCGCCGATCATGATCGGAACAAACCAGTTTCCGAAGCCGCCGATCAGACCGGGCATCACCACGAAGAAGACCATGATCAGGCCGTGGGCGGTGGTGAACACGTTCCAGACGTGACCGTCTTCCATGTACTGGACGCCAGGCTCCATCAGCTCCATACGCATGTAGATCGACAGACCGCCGCCAATGAAGGCCGCGAGAATGGCGAAGACAAGGTACATCGTGCCGATGTCCTTATGGTTCGTGGAGTAGAGCCAGCGGCGCACGAAGCTGGTCGGTGCACCATGATCAGCGTGGGCTTGAGCACTCATTTTTGTTTCCTCTACGCTAACAATCTAGTTGGCAGACGCGAGGAGAATCTTCTCCTCGCTTACAGCGTTCGGCGCGACCTGAGGCACCGTTTCATTCATGGCGAATTCCTCGCGGGCGGACTCGAGCCAGGCCTTATATTCCGCCTCGGGAAGGGCGCGCACTTCAATCGGCATGTAGGCGTGATTCACGCCGCAGATCTGGTTGCACTGCCCGTAGTAAGTCTTCTCACCCTCAGGCACGTCGATCCACACCTCGTTGGTGCGACCGATGAACGCATAAACCTGAACAGCGAGCGACGGCACGAAATAGGAATGCATCACATCGTTGCCGGTAATGACCAGCTTGATGCGGGTGTTCTCGGGAACGACCATCGGGTTGTCCACTGACAGCAGCCTGATCTGGCCCTCCTCAAGGTCGGCCTCGTCAATCATATAGCTGTCAAAGGCGATACCCTCGTCCGGATATTCGTAATTCCAGTACCACTGGTTGCCCGTCACCTTGATGACCATGTCGGTGTCGGCGGTCCTGTCCAGATAGTAAAGAAGCCGGAAGGACGGCACCGCGATGCCGACAAGGATCAGCACGGGGATCACGGTCCACAGAATCTCGATGACAGTGTGGTGCGATGTCTTTGACGGCACCGGGTTGGCCGAGGCGCGGAAACGCACACCGACATAGACCAGGAGCGCCAGAACGAACAACGAGATCAGTGTGATGACCACGAGCAGCAGATTGTGAAGGTCATCTGCCATTTCAGCGATCGAACCAGCAGGCGGCTGCAGGCCGAGCTGCCAGGGCAGCGGCTGAGCGGCATACGCATTGCCGGCAAAAATCAGAACAGTAGCGGCGACCAGTGCAACCGGCGCCAGCACACGTGAAATCACCTCACGAAAAGCGGTGACCATGAATGCCATGGATATCTCCCCCAGAAGTAAGCGCAACAACAGTTTTCGTCTGCTTTGCGCACGGCACCTTCGGGTTTCCCCGAACTGTGCTGTTATTAGACCGATTCGCCGGAATTTGAAAGCCCTGTGCGGCAGCCTGTCGCTACAAATTCAAAAAAATGCCCAGGTTATTTTGACTGGTCGGCAACAGACCCTGATGGCGCCACGAGAATGACCGCCTTCACGCTTGAAATCGGCGATCCAGCGCCCCATTCTCAACAGTAGTGTTTCACGCAGCAAAGGCACCACCGGCGCCGGGAAAAGGACGATATGGACCATCTCCAGACCACCGACGACATCTTCTTCCGCAGTGGCGCGCTTGACCGTGATTCGGCCGAGGCCATTGTCCGCAACGCCCTTGTCGACGCCGATGATGGCGAGTTGTTTCTGGAAATGCGGCATTCCGAAATGCTGATGATCGATGACGGGCGGCTGAAAAGCGCCAGCTACGACCAGTCGAGCGGGTTCGGGCTCCGCGCCATTGCCGGCGAGGCACATGGCTATGCGCATGCTGGTGAGTTGACCGAGGCCGCTCTGCAACGCGCTGCGGACAGCGTGTCGGCCGTCACCCGCGGTTACTCCGGCGTTGCCGCCCAGCCGCCAGTATCGGCCAGCAACATGCCGCTTTACACGGACGGCAACCCGCTTGTCGGAATCGCCTTTGAAGACAAGGTCGGGCTGCTTCAGGAAATCGACGCCTTTGCCCGCGCAGCCGACCCACGGGTCGTGCAGGTCAGCGCCTCGGTCTCGGGAAGCTGGCAGGCGGTGCAGATCATCCGCGCCGACGGCCACCGCGCTGCCGACATCAGGCCGCTGGTACGGCTGAATGTGTCCGTCGTTGTCTCGCAGGACGGCCGCATGGAATCGGGATCGTCGGGCGCCGGCGGGCGGGTGATGTTCGATGCCTATATGCAGCCGGAGATCTGGCAGGCCCAGGTGCGCGAAGCGCTTCGCATCGCTACGGTGAACCTCGGATCAGTGCCGGCTCCTGCCGGCGAGATGGAAATCGTGCTTGGCTCCGGCTGGCCCGGTGTCATGCTGCACGAGGCCGTCGGCCATGGGCTTGAAGGGGATTTCAACCGCAAGGGCACATCCGCCTTCAGCGGCCGGGTCGGCGAACAGGTCGCGTCCAAGGGCGTCACTGTTGTCGATGACGGCACCATGCAGGACCGCCGTGGTTCGATCACCATTGACGATGAAGGCACGCAGTCACGCCGCAATGTCCTGATCGAGGATGGCGTGTTGTGCGGCTACATGCAGGATCGCCAGAACGCGCGTCTGATGGGCGTGGACCCGACCGGCAACGGACGGCGCCAGTCCTATGAGCATGCGCCGATGCCACGCATGACCAACACCTTCATGGAAAATGGCGAACACGATCCGCAGGAGATCGTTGCTGCAATGAAGAAAGGTATCTACGCCGTCAATTTTGGCGGCGGGCAGGTCGATATCACTTCCGGCAAGTTTGTCTTTGCCGCCTCCGAGGCCTATCTGGTCGAGAATGGCAAGATCGGCGCGCCAGTGAAGGGGGCGACCCTGATCGGCAACGGTCCCGACGCGATGACGAAAATCAGCATGATCGGCAACGACATGGCGCTGGACAGCGGTGTCGGCACCTGCGGCAAGGCCGGGCAGAGCGTGCCGGCGGGCGTCGGCCAGCCAACCGTGAAAATGGGCGGCATCACCGTCGGCGGAACCGAGGCGGCCTAGCCCGCCTCCTCTTCTGTCGCTGGCCGCGTCAGGGACGGCACCAGCGCCAGCATCACAAGCGTCACAGCAGCGCCGAAACCAAACGGATATTGCGAGCCGCCAAGGTCATAGAGAGGGCCGGCGAGGACCAGCCCGACGACCTGTCCGAGCGAGCCAAATCCCTGGATCATGCCAAGAGCCCCTCCCATTGTGCCGGCTCCGGCCAGGCGGCTGGCAGCGCTGCTGATCGCCGGCGTTGCGATGGCGTAACCGAAACAGATGCCGGTCGTAACAAGCAGGGTCTGGACAAGCGGGGAACCGCTTGCCGGCAGCATTCCCAACACCAGCAGGGCGGTCAGCACCTGCGCCAGCATCAGAACAATGCCACCGGTTCGCACCGTGCTGACCTCGCCAAAGCGCTCGACGATGCGGCGGATCAGGAACGCCTGCACCAGAATGATGCAGACACCGACATAGGCAAACAGCCACCCGGTTTCCCGCGGCCCATAGTCAAGATAGTCTCGCAGGACGAGTACAAATGAGGCCTCGACCTGGGCAAAGGACAGGTTCAGCGCCAGCGAAACCAGCGCATAGGGCGCAAGGGGCGAGACCAGAAGCGCACGGACCCGCTGATAGATGCCGCTTTCAGCCGAGTGACTCGGCAGGCGGCCGCCTTCAGGCGCCTTCAGCCTGATGGTCATCAACAGAGCGAGGAACGAGAAACCGGCTGCCAGAAGGAACGGTGCCTGATGCACCGGCCCGTTTCCGACCTCGCTTAGAAGGCCGCCCAGCGCCGGTCCGGCGACAAAGCCGATGCCGATGGCTGCACCAAGGAAACCCATATACTGAGCGCGCTTCTCGGGCGCGGTGCGGTCGGCGATCATTGCCTGGATCACGCCGGTATTGCCAGCCGCAAACCCGGCCACAATCCGCGCGACAAACATGGTGACGATATCGTCGGAGAAGGCAAACCAGGCATGCGCCGCCGCGCCCACAGCCAGCGAGCCAAACAGCATCAGCCGCCTGCCAAAATGATCCGACAGCCGTCCGAGAACCGGATTGCCGATGAACATGGCAAAGGCATAGGAGGCCAGAAGAAGCGTCATCACGCTGGCTGGATAGCCGCTTTCGATCACCGTCAGCGGCAGCACGGGAATCAGCGCGCCGACCCCGACAAAATTGATCCCGACGATGAACAGCAACACGGGCATGAACGCTATCCTGCGCTGGTCAGGTCCGGCTGGACGTCAGGCAGACAGGCCACCGTGACGCGGCGCCGGTTCATCATTGATATTGCTCGGCGTCGAAAATCTGCTGCAGGTTACCACCCCACGAGGTGTCATAGAGCCGCAACAGCCGGTCCGCCGGTGTCTCGCCACTGGCCACGACCTCGCGAAGCGGTGCCAGATATCCGGTCTCGTCATTGCCGCCGTCATCGATCCGGGCGCGTCGCCGCAATCCGTCAGACGAGAGCTTCACCAGCTCGGTAGCGAGCTTGTGGATGTCACGTCCGCCAAGCTGGCCACGAAGGCCGTCACGCGATACGGACAGCCGTGCCTCCATGACGTCATTCGCCGTCAACCCCTCGGCAAGCTTGGCCGCGGCGGCGAGAGCTTCGGAATCATAGAGCAGGCCTGTCCAGAAGGCAGGAAGCGCGCAGATATTACCCCAGGCCCCGCCATCCGCTCCGCGCATTTCGAGGAACCGCTTCAGGCGCACTTCCGGGAAAGCCGTGGTGATGTGATCCTGAAAATCGGCCATCGACGGCAACTGGCCCTCGTGTCCGGGAAGCATGCCATCCAGGAAATCGCGGAAGGACTGGCCGGCGACATCAATGTAGTCATCGCCCCGATGCAGGAAATACATAGGCACATCAAGGATATAGTCGATCCATTGTTCATAGCCGAAATAGGGGTCGAACACGCAGGCCGGAACGCCGCTTCGCGCTGCGTCAGTATCCGTCCAGGCATGTGCCCGTGTCGACAGGAAGCCGGAAGGCCTGCCGTCCTTGAAGGGTGAATTTGCAAACAGTGCTGTCGCCACCGGCTGCAGCGCGAGAGAGGTGCGGAACTTCTGGCGCATGTCGGCCTCGTCCGCGAAATCCAGGTTCACCTGAACTGTGCAGGTCCGCAGCATCATATCAAGGCCGAACGTGCCGACCTTCGGCATGTGACGGCTCATGATCCGGTAACGGCCTTTCGGCATGAAGCTGATATCTTCGCGCTGGGCGACCGGATGGTAGCCAAGGCCCATCATCCCGATATCCAGCGGTTTGGCGGCGGCCAGCATATGCCGCAGGTGCCGTCCAGTCTCGCTGCAGGTCTGGTGGATGTCGTCAAGCGGCGCACCTGACAGTTCCAGCTGGCCACCCGGCTCCAGCGTGACGGCACCGCCATCAGCATCGACAATGCCGATGATGTTGCCCTTTTCCATGATCGGCTCGGCACCTGGACCAAGGTCGGTCAGCAACCGTTCCAGAAGGGCACCGATGCCGGACTCGCCTTCATAGGCGACCGGCGCAAGCGTCTGGCGATGGAACAGGAATTTCTCGTGCTCAGTGCCGATTTTCTGCTGGCCGTCAGGGGTTTCCCCGTCGGCAATCCAGGCAATCATCTGGCCGACATCGACCGGATCCTGTTGCGTGTCATGCATGAGAGAGGTCCCGTCTTTCAGGTCGCATCAGGCGCCCTGCTATTGTAATGCCGTTCCCGGCTTCGACACTAATTACATTTTCGCAGCACGCTGTCATGCCCAGTCTCCACAGACAGACTGGTAGCAGGTCAGCGCGGCAATCGCGGCCGTGTCGGCGCGCAATATGCGCGGGCCGAGGGAAAGTTTCAAACTGTTTTGCAGGCTGTCGATCCGGCTTCGTTCAGCAGGCGAAAACCCGCCCTCCGGTCCGATCACAACCGCCGCCCTTTCAATGGGTCTCGCATCGGCGAGGCGCGCAATGGCATTGGCCGCCGGATCACCGGCGCTGGCCTCATCACAGAAGATGATGGTGCGGTCGTCATCACAAGCCGACAGCGCGTCGAAAACTGGTGAAAACGGCATGATCTGGGCGATATCCAGCCTTTCCGTCTGCTCGGCAGCCTCAATGGCATTGGCCAGCATCCGGTCGTCATTCACCCGCGATACCTGGCAATAATCCGTTCGCACCGGCCAGATCCGGCTGCATCCCATTTCGGATGCTTTCTGTGCGATGAAATCAAGCCGCGCCTTCTTCACCGGCGCAAAAACAAGCCACAGATCAGGACTCGACTGCTGCTGACGTGTCTGAATCTGGGGGGTAAGGGAACAGCCGCGCTTGCCTTCGCGCTG
This sequence comes from Alphaproteobacteria bacterium, assembly GCA_022425565.1. Taxonomy (GTDB): domain Bacteria; phylum Pseudomonadota; class Alphaproteobacteria; order Puniceispirillales; family Puniceispirillaceae; genus UBA8309. The sequence continues at coordinate 5,129 of JAKMFG010000073.1, read as the reverse complement.
CAGGATCGAGCGCCATTCACCGTCGCGCCCGTTGAACAGGCCAACGACATCGCCATCTCCAAGTCGCATCACATTGACAAGATAGTGCTGCTGATCTGAAGCGGGTTGGAGCGTCCGGCCCTCGGCGAGGTCATCCTCGACATAAAGCCGCGCCTTGGTGTCGGCTGCGTTCATCTGCCACATGTATGCTGCGGCGATCAGCTTTGCAAGCGGTGGACTGCAGCGAACCGGCGCCTGTACCGGCCTGCCGAACTGCGGTATGACTGTCGCCCATGTCACCATCCCAAAGCAAAGATTCCGGCGATAGCAGGACGCCGCATACGGATATCAGCCGTCCGGGCTGGTGGCGCTCGCTACCCCCTGCGGCACATCCCTATTTGCTGATTGCAAGATTCGACCGGCCGATCGGCTGGTGGCTGCTGCTGCTTCCAGGCTGGTGGGTGATCCCGCTTGCCGCCGCCGACTCCGCCGCCACGATCCGTCTGATGTTGCTGTTCCTGATCGGTGCGGTCACCATGCGTGCCGCCGGATGCGTGGTCAATGACCTGTGGGACCGGCGGCTAGACCGGCAGGTGGAACGCACCGCGGCACGACCACTTGCCGCCGGCACTGTCAGCGTGATGCAGGCGCTGATCTTCCTTGCATTGCTCTGCCTTGTCGGACTTGCCGTGCTGCTGCAGCTTCCTGTTATAGCCGTGATGGCCGGTATTTCAGCACTTCCGCTTGTGATTCTCTACCCGCTTGCCAAGCGCGTGACATGGTGGCCGCAAGCTGTGCTGGGGCTCACATTTTCCTGGGGTGTGCCGCTTGGCTGGACAGCGGCGGCGGCGGCCACACCGCCGGCAGACCTTCTTCTTGTCTACGCTGGAAGCGTGGCATGGGTGTTCGGCTATGACATCATCTATGCTGTTCAGGACATGGCCGACGACCGCCAGGTGGGGGTGAAATCATCGGCGCTCGGACTTGGCCGGCATCTTCGCACCGGCGTTGCCGTCGCCTACCTGCTGGCAATCATATTTCTGGCGGCCGGGCTATGGGCACTGGCCGGACCGGGGTTCTGGGTCGCCGGACTTGCCGTGATGAGCATTCACCTTGGCTGGCAGGTCCGAAATCTGAACGCTGATGATCCTGTTATGGCGCTGCGCCTGTTCAAGTCGAACCGGGATGCCGGGCTGTTGCTCACGGCAGGCCTCGTTCTCGACCGGCTTGTCGCCTGACCACCAGCGGGAACCGCCTACAGGAAATCCTGTATATCGACGCTTGCCGCATCCTGAATTTTCCATGGTCCCTCGCCATGCACGGCGCGAGACTGAAGGTCGTCATTGACCTGGCGGCGGAAGTCACGATCCTCGACAACACGGGCGACAAACCCGTCGACTGTTGGCTCTCCGCCAGATGTCAGCGTGTGCACCAGTGCCGCCGCCGAGGCCTGCGAGAAAGTCTGGAAACGCCTGTTGCGCGCCGGAATGCGATCAAGGCCGGCAGGATACCCACCGCCGACATCCAGGACCCCGCGCCGCGCGGCATATCCGAACACGGGCTGCGTTGGCGCGACGATCTCGCCGCCTGCCTCCAGCACTGGAAGATGCGTGACCACACCGGTGAACAGCCGCACATAGTCATAAGCGACGCCGAGCGCCTCGGTCCGGTGCATGATCTGCAACTGCTCGGGATCAAGCCAGGCCGCGTTTAGCATCACATCGGTCCCGCGCGAGGGAAACGCCGTGCAGGACACGGCGCCGTAATAGCTGATCGCCGCCGCATGCACGACATCACAATCATGAAGAATCAACGGCGTGACCGGTACCAGAGCCTGGTCGCCAAACTTGCGGCGCAGTTGAACCGGCGCGCGGTTCGAGCCGACGGAGAGCACCGCCACACGCCCCTCAAGGAGTGATGCGTCCGACAGCTGCAAAAGCCGTCCATGGTCGAGAACAAAGGCACCTTCAGGCGCGGCATAGGGATAGTCGCTGGCGCGCTGGTCATCGGACTGGTCAGCAAGATAGCGATGCTGGTCGGCAAGCTGGTTCATCGCCGCGCCCCAGTCAGACGGAGAGCCCGGCCGTCTCGTCCAGGCCGAGCGCGATGTTCATGTTCTGCACGGCGGCACCGGACGCCCCCTTGCCGAGATTGTCCAGCCGTGCGGTCAGCCAGAACTGGCTTTCATCGGCATTGGCGAAAACGAAAATTTCCATATGGTCACACCCGGCAAGCGCCGAAGCATCCAGCATCATCGCCGCCACTTCGGGATCGCCTGCCTGCGGCGCACCCATGCGGATAAAGGGACTGCCCTCGAACTGCGCCGCATAGACATCATGAATATCACCTGCCGTGACAGCGTGGTTCAGGCTGGCCGCATGAAGCGGCAGATGGACCAGCATGCCGGCATAGAAAGCCCCCACGGACGGCATGAAGATCGGCGCCCGATCCAGCCCGGCATATCGCATCATCTCGGGAATATGCTTATGTGCCAGCGCCAGACCATAAGCGCCATGCTGCGGCATCTCTCCAGCCTCGAAACGTCCGATCATGCCCTTGCCGCCACCGCTGTAACCGGAAACGGCAGGCACCGTCAAACCAGCGTCTGCGGCGATGATTCCAGCCCGCACCAGCGGACGTGCCAGCGCAAGAAACCCGGTCGAATAGCATCCGGGGTTGCTGATCCGCGCCGAGTTGGCGACAGCATCGCCTGCCCCTTCAAAGAGCTCGACAAAGCCGAAATCCCAGCCCTCGGCCGTGCGATGTGCCGTCGAGGCGTCGATCACCCGCGCACCGACTTCGGCCGCCAGCGCGGCAGACTCCCGCGCTGCGTCATCTGGAAGGCACAGGATGGTGATGTCGCTTGCCGCCATCATCTCGCGCCGGGCGGCGGCGTCCTTGCGCTGTGCATCGTCGAGTGTCACAGGTGTGACAGACGGATGCGCGGCAAGACGCTCATTCACCTGCAGGCCGGTCGTGCCGGCTGCGCCATCGATGAAAATGCGGTAGGTCATCGCGGTGTGATAAACAGAATGGCCGCCCCTTGCAAGGTCGGTTATAGAAGGCCAGCTATGAAGGGCCGCCTGTTGAACTGGCCCCAACGACCTGTAATGTGGAAAACATCATGAGCACCGTTGAAACACATCTGATTTCCGAGCTTCTGGACGCGGCCATTGCCGCAGGTGCCGATGGCGCCGATGCCGGCGTGGCGCGTAGCGAAGGCAGTTCGGTCTCCGTGCGTCTCGGCAAAGTCGAGGCAAGCGAGCGTGCCGAGGAAATCGATGCCGCGCTGCGCGTATTTGTCGGCAAGCGCAACGCCTCTGTCTCTACCAGCCAGCTCGATCCGGAAAACATCCGCACCCTCGCCGAGAGGGCCGTCGCCATGGCAAAAGTGGCGCCGGAAGATCCATATGTGCGGCTTGCCACTGCCGAAGAGATCGCCACCGATATTCCAGAGATCGAAATCTACGACCCAGCAGTGCCGAGTGTCGAGACACTGACCGACAATGCACTGGCGGCCGAGGATGCGGCGCTGTCGGTCGAAGGCATCACCAATTCCGAAGGCGGGTCGGCAAGCCATGGCGTCACCCATGTGATGATTGCCACAAGTAACGGCTTCTCAGCCAACTATCGTCGCTCGTCACAGGGCATCTCAGCCGTCGTTATCGCGGAAAAAGACGGCGCGATGGAACGGGACTATGATTACACATCGGCCGTGTTCGGCGAGGACCTGGATTCGCCCCAGCAGGTCGGCGCCAGCGCTGCCGACCGCACGCTCTCGCGGCTTGGCCCGCAAAAGCCGGCCACCGGCCAGTTCCCCGTAGTCTATCACCAGCGTGTCGCCGGATCGCTTGTCGGCACCCTTGCCGGGGCTATCAACGGCGCCGCCATCGCACGTGGCACAAGTTTCCTGAAAGACAGCATGGGCGAGCAGATCACCAGCCCCGGCCTGACCTTCATCGACGACCCGCTGCGCCCGCGCGGCATGGCATCCCGCCTGTTCGACGGCGAGGGGCTCGCGGTCAGCCGCCGCGCCATGGTCGAGGACGGCGTCCTGAAGAGCTGGTTCCTCGACATCGCGTCTGCCACCAAGCTCGGCCTTGCGCCAACCGGTCAGGCAGCGCGTGGCATGGGAAGCTCACCGGCGCCAGGAAGCAGCAATTTCTATCTCGAGAATGGCAACATCTCCTTTGACGAGCTGATTGCCGACATCGAGGAAGGCTTTCTTGTCACCGAGATGATGGGAAGTTCAGTCGACATGATCACCGGCGACTATAGCCGCGGTGCCGGTGGGTTCTGGATCAGCAATGGCAAAGTCACCCACGCGGTGTCGGAAGCCACCATCGCCGGCAATCTGAAGAACATGTTCAAGGCCGTCACCCGCGCCAATGACATCGACATGCGCCGCAGCACGGCCGCACCGTCGCTTCGCATCGAGGGCATGATGGTGGCTGGCTCATGAGCTTCGCCGCCCCGGCCGGCAAGCGCCGCGGCCTGCGCGACTGGATGGAACTGATCTTCAAGGATCACGGCTTCCTTCGCGTCTGGTGGCATAATCTTCACGAGATTGCGCCGGGCATGTGGCGATCGAACCAGCCGGGACCCGGCCGCGTTCTGGGCGTCGCCAATATGGGTGTTCGCACCATCATCAACCTTCGTGGACCGCGCGATGACGGCGGGTGGCAGCTCGAGGCCGAAGCCTGCGCCGCCACCGGGATCACGCTTCTCGATTTTACTGCCAGATCCCGCGCCGCACCTGACAAGGCGATGCTTCACGCCGCCCGCGAGCTGTTTGCCGAAGCCGAGCTTCCGGCACTGATGCATTGCAAGTCCGGGGCAGACCGGGCCGGGCTGATGTCGGCACTGTATCTTCTTATTGTCGAGAAACGCCCGGCGCGCGAAGCGGCGCAGCAACTAGCCTGGAAATACGGCCATGTCAGGCAGGCCAAGACCGGATTGCTCGACGCATTTTTCGAAGCCTATTTCCCCTATGAGGACCAGGGCATGGCATTCTATGACTGGGTGGATAATGTCTATGACCCAGCCGAAGTCACGCGCAGGTTTCAGACCAAAGGCTGGGCCGTGCGGCTGACAGACACGATCCTGCGCCGCGAATAGCTGACGGGAGGGCGGGCGTCCTGACCGGCCCC
>JAKMFG010000054.1 GCA_022425565.1 Alphaproteobacteria bacterium | reverse complement strand
CTTGCCTGCGACGACCCAGCGGCGGATTACGCCATTCTGCCGACGCTGCATCTGGCGCGCCGTGCTGCCAGCGACGTCAAGGTCATCCTGTCGGGCGAGGGCGGCGATGAATTCTTCGCCGGCTATGGCCGCTACCGGGCCGGCATGCGGCCCGTCGGGGCAAAATTCCCGACACGACCGGGCGCGGCCCTTCGCGCTGGCCTGTTCCGTAACGAACTCGCATCGCAGCTCGCCGCACGATACCGGAAGTCAGCGGCGGCAATGCCCTCGATGATGACAAGGCTGACCAACCGTGACGGCGCACTGGCAGCACTGCAGCGGCATGATATCGAGGACTGGCTGCCGAATGACCTGCTGATCAAGCTCGACCGCTGTCTGATGCGACACGGCGTTGAAGGGCGCACTCCCTTTATCGACAGGAAGATGTCAGCCTATGGCTTTGCGCTGCCGGTTGCGGCCAAAATCGGTGATGGTGGTGGCAAGAGGCTGGTCAAGTCATGGCTTGCCGAGCGGATGCCCGGCTGCAAGCCCTTTGCACGCAAGCGTGGTTTTACAGTGCCGGTTGGAAGCTGGATTGCCGGGGAAGCACCGGTTCTGGGGCCGCTTGTGGCATCCCAACCCGGCATTGCCGCGGTGATGCGGCCGGAAGATGCGCGTTCAGTGATCGAGAATGCCGACGGCCGTGGCGGGTTGCTGGCCTGGCGTGTGCTGTTTTATGCGCTGTGGCATCAGGTTCATTGCTGCGGTGCCGATCCGCGGCAACCACTTGCGGATATCCTGGCCGAAAAAGGCTGAGACAGGCCACCGTCTGGGCCTGGGCCCCTTCTGGTCCGTGACAGCTAGTCAGCCATGGCGCCGTCCACCGGCAGCGCCGTGGTGAACTTGATCTCCTCCATGGCGAAGGATGACGACACATCGGTGAGTTGCACCTGGCCGATCAGCTTGCGGTAAAAGGCGTCATAGGCCGCCATGTCGGCGACAACAACACGAAGAAGATAATCAACTTCGCCGCTCATCCGGTAGAATTCCACAACCTCGGGCATATCCGAAATCATGGTCGCGAAATTCTGCAGCCAGTCGGCATTGTGCTGATCGGTGCGAACGGCAACGAACACCGACATGCCGACATCGATTTTCTGGGGATCGAGCAGCGCCACACGCTTGCGGATCACACCAGTTTCCTCGAGCCGTTGGATACGCCGCCAGCACGGCGTTACCGACAGGCCGACCTTGCGGGCGACCTCGGCAACGGGTTGTGCCGCATTTTCCTGAAGAAGGGTGAGGATTTTGCGATCCGTCGCATCCATAGCTGCCATGTTGTCGGCCTTTCCGTATACTCGGCGCGACCATACACAAATTCATTCCAAATTGCGACATGTTGCAGAAAATATTTTCAAATCTGATTCACAATTCCAAGAAAATAGCAAAATTTGTCAAATTTTGAGACCTTTCGATTGCACCAGACCATGGCTTGATTTTCCGCCGGGCAGGCGGCAAGGTCGCGGCCATGACACAAACCGGAACAGATGATGTGATTTCGCAGCCGCAGCCGCGCCTTCTCGCCGCCGCTGACTGGGCGGATTACGAGCTGGTCGACAGCGGCAACGGGCTGAAGCTCGAGCGTTTTGGCCGTTACAGTTTTGTCCGTCCGGAGCCTCAGGCGATGTGGGCGCCGCGACTTGGCGTGGACGCATGGAAGGCCGATGGCAGATTCGTCCCCGGACAGGGACGCGCCGAGGATGACGAGGAAGGTGGTGGCTGGACCCTGTCGCCTGACCTCCCCGAAGAATGGCAGGTCGGGTATGACGGGCTGCGGTTCCTGGCGCGGCCGACGCCATTCCGGCATCTGGGATTTTTTCCCGAACAGGCCCCGCACTGGCGCTGGTGCGCAGCGCAGATTGCCGGCTTTGCCGAACGTCACGGGCGCAGACCGCGGGTGCTGAACCTGTTTGCATATTCCGGCATCGCCAGCCTTCACGCCGCGCAGGCAGGGGCCGAAGTCACCCATGTCGATGCCAGCAAGAAGGCCATCGCGCAGGCCTTCGAAAATCGCGACACTGCGGGCATGCAGGACGCGCCGATCCGCTTTATCACAGAGGATGCGACACGTTTTGTCGAACGCGAGATCAGGCGCGGCCGACATTATGACGGGATCATCCTCGACCCTCCGAAATACGGACGCGGGCCAAAAGGCGAGCGCTGGCGCATCGAGACCGACCTGGTGCCGCTTCTGGATGGCTGCCGGCAGATTCTTTCGGACAGGCCGCGCTTCCTGCTGCTGACCATCTATGCCATCCGCGCTTCATCGCAGGCGGCGCATTATGCGCTGTCGGGGATCATGGAAGGTGCCGGCGGCACAGTGTCGTCGGGAGAGCTGGTCAGCGTCGAATCGCAGCCGGACCCACGGGTGATCGCCCAGGCGAATTACGCGCGCTGGGTTCCAGCGGATCAGAACACCAAAGACGGCTAGCCATCTTCGGGCGGGTGCTGCTGGCGAAGCGCCTCATACAGGGTGATACCGGTGGCGACCGCAAGATTCAGTGAATCCGACCGGCCCATCATCGGCATCCTGACAAGCTGCGTACAGGCTTTCATCAACGCTGGCGTCAGGCCGGCCTGCTCGTTCCCCATCAGCAGAATCAGCGGCCCGGCATAATCCACCTTGCGATAGTCGCGGCTTGCCGGCAGCGCAGTGCCGACAATCTGCCCCGGCCAGCCGGCCGCCAGCTTCAGGAAATCGGCCTCTGACATCTGCACCAGCTCGACATTGAACACCGCCCCCATCGAGGCGCGAACCGCCTCCACCGAATAGGGGTCGGTGCAGTCACCGATCAGAATGATGCCACGTGCACCGGTGGCATCGGCGGTACGCATGATGGTTCCCAGATTGCCCGGGTCACGCACCCGGTCGAGAGCGATCCAGCACCTGTCTGTATCTGGACTGGTACGGTCCGGGTTCTGCCAGCGCTGTTCAAACGCACCAAGCACCATCTGCGGATTATCCTTGCCACTGATTCGCGACAGCAGTGATTCGGTCATCGGAAGCGCGCGTCCACCATCACGTTCCAGCGCCGCAAGAAGCGGCCGAACCATGCGATCGCCGCCACGCCCGTCGAGAAAGGCAAGTCGGTGAAGACGCCAGCCAAGCTCCACCGCTTCGGTACAGGTTCTGAGGCCCTCGGCAAGGAACCACCCGGTCTGCCGACGGTATTTGCGCTCATGCAATGAACGGAGGCGTTTGACCTCGGTATTGCCGGCGCTGGTGATGGGATCTGGCAAAGGCTGTGTCATGCGAGCTGTGGTAGCAAAAAAGCTGCATCCACCCAAAAAAAATTTGTTTCATTTCCGACTTTTTTCATCGTACAAAAAAAATGAGAAACATATGACTGCAGCGCGCAGGTGCGTCGCGAAGTCAAAGATCAGGGGCCCCGGCCAATGAGCGTGCAGACCATCAAGTCACTGCTTCAGCATGATAACAGCGCCGCGCCACAGAAAATCGGATTTCTGTTGTTGAACGATTTCTCGATGCTGGCTTTTGCATCGGCGATCGAACCATTGCGCTCGGCCAACCGGCAGAGCAACAACATGCTGTATGAATGGGTCATCGCCAGCCCTAGCGGCGAAGCGGCCATCGCCAGCAACGGGGTCGAGGTGGCCTCCGACGGTGACACCTCGGTCCTGCAGGACTGCCGAATGGTGTTTGTCTGCGCCGGGGTGAATGTACGCGAGAACACCGACCGCAATGTTTTGAACCTGGTGCGCCGGCTTGACCGTAACGGCGCGGTGATTGGTGCCATATGTACCGGCACCTATGTGATGGCAGCCGCAGGCCTGCTCGAAGGCCGGCGCTGCACCATCCACTGGGAGAATATCGACGGGCTGGCAGAGGAATTCCCCGAGCTCGACATCACCAACGATCTGTTCGAGGTCGACGGCACCCGTGTCACCTGCTCTGGCGGCACCGCCTCACTCGACATGATGCTGAACCTGATCGCGCAGTCGCATGGCGCGACACTCGCCGCCGAAGTATCGGACCAGTTCATTCATGATCGTATCCGCGAGCCCACCGACCGCCAGCGCATGGAACTGCGCTCACGTCTCGGCGTCAGCCATCCCAAACTGCTGGCCGTGGTGAAGACGATGGAAGACAATCTCGAGGAGCCGCTTGCGCAGACGGATATCGCGCGCATGACGAATCTGTCGACACGCCAGCTGGAGCGGCTGTTCCGCAAATATCTGAACACGACGCCGACGCGCTATTACCTGAACCTGCGGCTGGCGCGGGCACGGCATCTTCTGCGCCAGACATCTATGTCGATACTGTCGGTGGCTCTTGCCTGCGGCTTCGTCTCGGCCTCGCATTTCTCGAAATGCTATCGCGAATGCTATGGCCGCACCCCGCGTGCCGAACGCGCGCCTGCCTAGCAGGTATCAAAGATCCGGCAGATATCAGGGATATTGATCATCCGGCCGCGGCCTTGATCGCCGTCAGCATGCTGGCAAGGCCCGTCTTGCGGGTCGGCGACAGATGCGAATCAAGCCCGATATCACCCAGAAATGTGGCTTCGGTATCACGAATTTCTTCTGCCGTGCGCCCTGAATAGACTCGCAGCAGAAGCGCGATCAGGCCC
>JAKMFG010000038.1 GCA_022425565.1 Alphaproteobacteria bacterium | reverse complement strand
GCGGCAACAGGGGTTCGAATCCCCTACGGGATGCCATTATCGCCTCTGAAACCAACTGGTTTCAGGGGTTTTTTGTTGTCCAAAATTTTGCTTCAACGTTGTCGAGCCGGTCCTAACCGTCGTAATTGACGCCGCCTTCTGACCGGTGCCACAGACGGTACAGGTGACGCTTGGTCGCCGGATCGTCGCCATCCTCGAATTCAGACCTGTAATGCCCGAGTTCGTGGTTGTTCAGATACTGGACCTGGCCGCGCTCCAGCGGTGCCTCGATCCACAGGTCGGCCGATGATGTCACATCGTCGACCGCACGCAACGCATCGACCAGCGCCGCATCCATCTCGGACCCGTGAACCTGATAGCCCTTGCGCACGAGCGAACTGTTGGCGCGGCAGCGCAGCTTGCCACCAGACCATGAAAAGAACGGCGCAAAGGAAGTTTTCGCCGCCCCATCGGCATGTTCGGCCTGCCTGTCGAAATGCATTGGCTGGTACAGGCGGCGCAGTTCGGTCGGATAGCGCGCCTCCATCCGTTCATGGACGGTGTAGAGACTGCAGAACCGGCTGAGGCCGCCGCTCTTCGCCGGATAGCGGCAGAGCAGGCCGACATAGTCCGGCACCCTGACAGCAAAGGCGTTGTCGGTGTGAAATACCAGCTCGACACTGGTTGTGGAGCCGCGGACGCCATAGCCGTATTTCCGGCCGGTGTCGGTGACGTCATAGATCATCGTGCCATCCCATTTCTGGGCGACATTCGGTGCCATCAGCTGGCCAAGCGTCCAGTAGACGTCAACCATGTCGGCTATGTCGTAATCATCCATCGGCAGTCTGTCGATCACGGCAAAACCGATCCCGTGATCACAGATTGTGCGGGCGGCCATATAGGCCATTGTCAGTTCTGGAATCTCGAATTGATCCGGTCGCCGCAGCAATGTGGGAAGTGGCTGGGTTTTTATTGCAGCCAGCATGGTGTGAAGCTCTTCGCATGCGCCGGGGCCGAGAGGGACCGTCCAGTCATCTTCCGACAGGTCGGCGGCGAGCCAGCCACGTCCTGCCGCACTTGGCAGATTGTCGAGATCGTTGAACGCCTCGAAACTCAGATCGACGACACCTTCCATCCCATCCTCCCGGTCCATCACATCCTTTAGGTCAGTCACAGGAAAACAATGCCAGCAAAGTGGCCATTTTGAAAGGATGCGGGCCATCTGGCCTTTTCACAGGCCTGATCGACACAGATGAAATTATGGCATTGTCGATGATCCTGTTTTCTGTCACCGTCGCACCGTTTGGCTGACAGCAATGACGAGGTCTTCAGGATGTCCCGGCAGGTTGAGGCGCATGAAGCAGTGAAGGTGAAAAAGCCGAGGGGTGAATGGCATTACGCGCCGGAACTGCCGATCGGCAACAATCCACTGTTTGAATTTCCCTGGCGGATCGGCCGGATCATCGCCTATTACCGCGACTATTGGCTGAGCCTGTCCGAGACAGTGACGTTCCTGCTGCTGGCGATCGCCGGCTGGGCGCTTCTCGAGGCACCGCTTGGCGATATGTCTGTGCTGTCATGGGGATGGGCCGGAATCATCTATGCGCTGAATTTCGGCATGGTGATGGTCTTTGCCGGTGGTTTTCACCTGTTTTTCTACACATTTCGCAAGCAGGGTGACAAAACCAAATATGTTCCGCAGTTCGGCCATCGTGGTGGGGGGCGCTTTACCTTTGGCAATCAGGTTCATGACAACATGTTCTGGTCACTGGCCAGCGGGGTCACTGTCTGGACCGGATATTCGGTGCTGCTGCTGTGGGCGCATGCCAACGGGGTGATGCCGGCGATTTCCTTTACCGGCCATCCGCTCCTGTTCTCCGCCATCGTATTCTGCACCGGCATGTGGGTGGCGTTCCATTTCTACTGGGGGCACCGGCTGCTCCATGTCGGGCCGCTCTACCGTTATGTGCACGCCCTTCATCATCGCAACGTGAATGTCGGCCCTTGGTCTGGAATTTCGATGCACCCGGTCGAGCATGTGATCTATTTTAGCTCGATGCTGATCCATCTTGTGGTGCCATCACATCCGGTCTTGATTATGTTCCACGGCTATATGCTCGCGCTGTCGGCGATTTTTGGTCATACCGGATTTCATGAATTACTGCTCGGCAACAGCCGCAGGGTACTTGTCGGGCATTTCCACCACCAGCTGCATCACCGCTATTTCGAGTGTAATTACGGAAGCGTCGATTTCCCGCTCGATTCATGGTTTGGCACCTTTCATGATGGTACGACTGAGGCGCGCCGCCGCCTGAAGGAACGGCTTGGCCCAAGATGAGACATGAAACGAGGCCCGAAATTGGGCCCAAAATGAGGCCCGAAATGAGGCAAGTTGGATGAGCGACGATGAGCAAAAATCTGCAAGAGGCGGCATTGAAGAAGCCGCGCCGCATGTGATGGCACGCTGCCCCGCATGTGGGCAGCCAGAACAGCTTGTATGGGTTCACGGGCACGGCCAGTGCGCCCATTGTCACATGAATGTCATGCCATGCTGTGACGGGGCCGTTTGCGAGACGGACTGAACCAGCCTGCGACCTGATTTCACCTTGCGCCGTCTGTCAGGGCGGGTATAACCGCCACAGTCATTTTCGCCTTGGGGGAATAATCATGGATGCGAATATCGGCCTGATACTGGTAATCGGTTTTCCGCTGGCCCTGTGCCTCGCGCTGTGGGTCTTCGGCAAGGTCTCTGTCCGCCCGGACTGATCACTTCCGACCAGTGGGCGTCAGCCCTTGTCTGACAACGCTTTGACACTGGCTTCAAACGCCAGTGTGACGCATTTGTGCCGGTTCTTGATGTCTCGCACCGGCGCGAAAGCGCTCATCTCTTCCTGAATATCTGCATCGTCAGCGCCGGCGAGCCACGCCACCAGGGCGTCGCGCATCTGCTCTAGCTCCTGCTGCTGACGCTGCGGTGCAATCTGTGTCAGCAAGCCCGCACCGGCTTCGCACAGGGCGCAGCCCCTGATTGCCGCGCTTGCAGCGATCACGGTGCCGTTCTCTATTTTCAGTTTGATATCCACCCGGTCACCGCATGTCGGGTTCGACACGCTGGCTTCGTGAGTGTGTTCATCCAATGGCGCCATGCCGCGCGTGGCGCGGGCAAACCCGAGAATACGTTCCTGATAAAGCTGGTCCATACCGTTCGCCTAGCAGGCCTGATGCGCCGTGGTCAATGCGCCGAAATGTCCGCAGTTTCGCGCCGGTCAGCCGGCGTTTACGATCAGGATAGCCACACCAGCGATTGCAGCCGCATAGGTGACCAGAACAAGCCAGTGGACGTTGTGATATTCATTTTCCGCCGGCACGTTGGCCGGACGTTCCTTTGTGCCACCCATGATGACAATCCCCCGTTTGGTCAAACAATGCCGTTACCGGCACGCGCCACAGTCTTACCGTTATCGGTGCGACGTTTCAACTGGTTGGATCGCAACAAAATTGTCTGAATCGGATTGAAGTGGTTTTGTCGCCGTTCTAGTATTCAGGCGTTTGGGGAGACACTTGTGACACGCCTTTTTCGCACGATCCTGCTATTTGTCGTATTGTTTGCCGCCTGGCTGCTGATGTCGGGGCACTATACGCCGCTGTTGATCTCGCTTGGCGTGTTGAGCTGTGCAGGCGCAGCGCTGCTTGCCGATCGCATCGGCGGCACTGATGAAGAGGGGCTGCCGCTTCATGTCATGGCGCGGCTTCCTGCTTATCTCGTCTGGCTGGTCAAGGAAATCATCATGTCGAATATCGCCACCGGCAGGCTGATCCTGTTCGGTCGGGCGAGGCCTGTGCTTTTCACCACCCCGGCGACGCAGGCGACCGAGGCCGGGATCGTCACCTATGCCAACTCGATCACGCTGACGCCCGGCACGACAACGATCGAGGTCGAAGCTGGCAAGGGCGGAACGCAGTTTTTGGTTCATGCCGTTGATCCGTCATTCGCCGAGGATGTGGAAAGCGGCGATATGGACCGCCGTGTCACATCGCTCGAGCCTGCATCTTCGCAAGGAGGGGCCGCATGATGTTTGCGGTGGGACTGGCTGCCTGTGCGGTGGCGCTTGTGCTGGCGCTTGTCCGCGCAATGCGCGGGCCGACGGCGTTCGACCGGTTGCTGGCCGTCAATGCCATTGGTACGACGGTCATTCTTGGGATTGCCTTGCACGGCTATGTGCTGGGGCGGCCAGAATTCGTCGATATCTCGATTCTCTATGCCATTATCAATTTCATCGGCACGTTTGCTGTATTGAAGCTGTTCGATACGGGCGGTCTTGGTGACAGTGGCGGCCGTGCGAAGCCTGACTTGCCATCGGGCGAGGATGGGCAGTGATGGAACAGATCATCGACATTCTATCAGGCCTGTGCATCGCAGCCGGCATCGTGGCGCTGATCACCGGAAGCCTTGGCCTCGTCCGGCTTCCCGACCTGTTCAGCCGCACCCATGCTGTCGGCATGATGGACACGGCCGGTGTCGGCTTCATTATTCTCGGGCTGATCATCCATGAGGGTTTTACGCTGATCAGTGTGAAGCTGGCACTTGTCGGCATTTTCCTGTTCTTTACCAGTCCGATTGCCACCCATGCGGTGGCGCAAGTCGCCTATCGGGCAGGTCTGAAGCCAATTCTTGACGAAGATCGCACTGTTGGCCGGGTCAGGGCGATGCCAGCTGCTCCCAAGGCGAAAGCTGCCAGAAAAGAACCCAAGAAGACCGCCAAAGCTGCCTCCAGGAAAGCTGACAAGACCGCAGGCAAGAAAGCAGCTGTGAAAAAAGCACCCGGCAAAAAAGCACCCGGCAAAAAAGCACCCGGCAAGAAAGCGGGGGGCAAGCGCTGATGGCCGTTACCCTTACAAATGCGCTTCTGCTGGCTCTGCTTGTCTTTATCCTTGTACTGGTGATTCGCACACGCAAGCTGTTCCCTGTGGTTGTTCTTGCCGGGGCTTATTCGTTGGTTTCTGCGGCGATGTTCGTCAATCTTGACGCGGTGGATGTTGCCTTTACCGAAGCGGCGGTGGGGGCAGGCATCTCGACTGTGCTGTTCCTGGCTGCGATGGCCTATCTTCCCGGGACCGAGAAGGAACCGCCGGAAGCCAAGGGCCTGATGCATATCCTTCCAGCGCTGGTCGTCTGTTTTGCCGGGGGCGCGCTTCTGATTGCGGCCGCTGTCGAGCTGCCAGCCGTTGGTGACCCCACTGCGCCGGCGCATAATCATGTGGCGCCCCGCTATCTCGAGGAAAGCGGGTCCTTCCTGCATATCCCGAACGTGGTGACCACCGTATTGGCGAGCTACCGTGGGTTCGACACATTCGGTGAGACGGTCGTCGTGTTCACGGCTGGCCTTGGTGTGCTTGTGCTGCTGGCCGGACATACCCGCACAGCGATGCGCCGCCGCAAGGACGATGCAGGGAACACCCGTAAGGCAAACAGCGGCAAGGCAAACAGCGGCAAGGCAAACAGCGGCAGGGGAGGCGGCGATGCGTGACAATCCCATCCTTCGCGTCACAGCCAAGATCCTGTTCGCGCCGATCATCGTCTTTGGACTCTATGTCCAGTTTCATGGTGACTACAGCCCCGGTGGCGGATTTCAGGCGGGGGTGATTATCGCTGCCGCTTTCATCCTGCATGCGCTGATTTTCGGACTTGAGGCTGGGCGCCGCCTGGTGCCGGGCTGGGTCAATCTTGCGATGCTTGCAGGCGGGGTCATCGTCTATGGTGGCGTTGGCGTTGCCGGCATGATGCTGGACGGGCTGTTTCTCGACTACAACGTGCTTTCCTACGACGCCTCCAAGGGCCAGCATTACGGCATCATTCTGGTGGAATTCGGTGTCGGGCTGACGGTGACCGGTGTGATGCTGGCGTTGTTCCACGCTTTTGCCGGGTTCGCCGAGGCGCATTACAAGCCGTCTTCCGGTGACAAGAATGGGGAGCGCGGGTCATGACGGTCCTTGTCGAAAACTGGAATTATCTGGTGGTCATCTGCCTGATGATGGGCGGCCTGTTTATCGTGATCTCGCAGAACAATCTGGTGAAAAAGCTGGTTGGGCTCGCGATCTTCCAGACTTCTGTGTTCCTGTTCTATATCAGCGTCGGCAAGATCGCCGGCGGCACGGCACCGATCCTCAAGGAGACGGGCGACCTGCTGTACTCGAACCCGCTGCCGCATGTGCTGATCCTGACCGCCATCGTCGTTGGTGTCGCCACCACGGCACTGGGTCTTGCGCTGGTGCTGCGGATCAATGCCGGTTTCGGCAGTATCGAGGATGACGAGGTGCTGGCAATGAAGGCCGAAGACGGCGAAGTGCGTGGCCGCCGCGGCGACGATACGGGGGATCAGGCTTGACCCTCGCGCAGATCATCGCCAATCTTCCGGCCCTTGTTGTCGCCATTCCGCTGTTGCTTGCGCCGGTCGCGGCGCTGCTTCCGTTTGCCGGACTGACATGGGCACTGGCCGTGGTCGGGACAGGCGGGGCACTGTTCTGCGCGGTGATGTTGATGGGTGCCACGGCCGGCGGCAAGAGCTTCAGCTATGCCCTTGGCAGCTGGCCGCCGCCCTGGGGCATCGAATTCGTCGTTGATCCGGTTTCGGCCTTTACCGTGCTGGTCATGGCGGCGCTGGCCTTCATCGCGACCCTGTTTGCGCGCACCGCGCTTCTTGCCGAGATCGCTGAGGCGGATACTGGCAAGGCCTATTCTGCCTGGCTTCTGGCCTGTGGTGGCCTATCCGGTCTGGTGATGACGGGTGATGCCTTCAACCTGTTCGTCTTCCTCGAGATTTCGGCGCTGTCGTCGGTCATCCTGATCGCGCTCGGCGCCGGCAAGGACCGTCGTGCGCTGATTGCGGGTTATAACTATCTCGTCATTGGGGCGGTTGGCGCGACCTTCTATGTGATCGGTGTAGGCTTTATCTATGCGGTGACCGGATCATTGAACATGGCCGACCTGGCCGAGCGGATTCCGCAGGTGCCGCAGACCACGGTCGTGATGGTCGGTTTCGGCTTCATGATGGCGGGACTTCTGGTGAAGGCGGCAATCTTCCCGGTGCATGTCTGGTTGCCGGCGGCCTATGCCTTTGCGCCGTCCGCCGTTTCCGCGCTTCTGGCCGCGATCGCGACCAAGGCATCTCTATATGTGATCGCGCGGGTTATGTTTGGCATGTTTGCTGGAGTGCCTGACCTTGCGGGCTTTGCTGCCGAGTTCATCCTTGTTCCGCTGGCGCTGGCTGGCATTTTCCTCGGCACAATCCTCGCCATCTACGAGAATGACATCAAGAAGCTGCTGGCGTTCAGCTCGGTAGCGCAGATCGGCTATATCGCGCTTGGCTTCGGTCTCGCCAGCACCGCCGGCCTGGCCGCCGGTTTCATCCATATTGGCAATCACGCGCTGATCAAGGGCGGGCTGTTCCTGGCCGTTGGCTGTTATGCCGTGGCACTGGGGAGCCGGGTCAATCTTGGCAGTATGGCCGGTCTCGGCCGACGCATGCCGATCACGACCACGGCGTTTCTTGTCTGCGGTCTCAGCCTTATCGGCCTGCCGCTGACAGCCGGATTTATCTCCAAGCTTTACCTCGTTCGTGCGCTTCTTGAGGCCGACATGATCGCGGTGCTGCTGCTGGTGATGGCGAGCAGTGCCCTGTCGGTGGTCTATCTGTGGAAGATCGTCGAGGTGCTGTGGCAAAAGGCGGATGGCGAGGCTGCAGTGACCGAGCAGCCGGCGCTGTATTTGCCGCTCTGGATCGTGGCCATTGCAAACATCTGGTTCGGCATCGCACCGGCGCCGCTTGTTGACGGGGCGCAGCGTGCGGCGATGTATCTGGCAGGGGGGCTGTAGCCATGCTGATGGACCCGAACACAGCCCTGATCGTAGGCCTTCTTGCGCCGCTTGTGACCGGCCTGCTGGTTCCGTTCCTTGCTGTGCGTGCGAACTGGCGTGATATCGCCGGGCCGATTGGCGCGGTGGTTACCTTCCTCGCTGCAATCGAGGTGGCGCGCGATGTGCTCGCCGGCGGTGCGCCGTCATGGATGCTGGCCGAGCTGGCGCCGGGGATCGAACTCGGCTTTCGGGTGACGCCGCTTGGTGCGATCTTTGGTCTTGTCGCCTCGGGCCTTTGGATCCTTGCGGCAATCTATTCCACCGGCTATATGCGCGGTAACCATGAAAAGCATCAGACTCGCTTTGCCGCCTTCTATGCGGTGGCTGTTCATGCCGCGCTTGGCGTTGCCTGGTCTGGCAATCTGCTGGTGCTGTTCGTCTTCTACGAAATCCTGACATTCTCGACATTCCCGCTTGTTACTCACAAGGACAGCAAGGCGGCACGAGATGCCGGCCGTCTCTATATGAGCATTCTTGTCGGCAGCTCGGTGATCCTGCTGCTGCCGGCTGTGATCTATGTCTGGATGATGACAGGCAGGCTCGATTTCGTGCCGGGCGGCATTCTGGCCGGAGCTGTACCAGCCTCGGTCGCACCATGGCTTCTGGCAGCGTTCACCTTTGGTGTCGGCAAGGCGGCGATCATGCCGCTTCACCGCTGGCTTCCCGCCGCGATGGTGGCACCGACACCGGTGTCGGCGCTGCTGCATGCCGTGGCAGTGGTCAAGGCGGGTGTGTTTACGCTGCTGACGGTCGCGGTCTATGTCTTTGGCATCGACTATCTGGCTGATACCGGCGCCTCGACCTGGCTTGTGTGGGCAACCTGTTTCACCATTCTCGCCTCAAGCTGCGTGGCCATCACCAAGGATGACCTGAAAGCCAGGCTTGCCTATTCGACGATCAGCCAGCTGTCCTATGTCGTCCTTGGTGCCGCAATCGCGACGAAGATGGCGGCCGAAGGCGCGGCGCTTCATATCGTCATGCATGCCGTCGGCAAGATCACCCTGTTCTTTGTCGCTGGTGCCATCTATGTGCAGGCCCATATCACCAAGATTTCGCAACTCGACGGGCAGGGCCCCGAGATGAAGCTGGTCTTCGCTGCGTTCTTCATCGGGGCCATGTCGATCATCGGCATCCCGCCAGCAGGGGGAAGCTGGTCGAAATTCATGCTGATGGTCGGTGCCGCCGATGCCGGCATGGTGATGGTGCTGTTTGTGCTTGGTGTCTCGTCGCTGCTGAATATCTATTATCTTCTCGATCCGGTGGCGCGGGCCTTCTTCAAGCCGAAGGCCAAGGAGGTCAAGATCGACTGGCATCCGCTGACCGTCTGGCCGCCGGTGGCAACCGCGGTGCTCTGCATCGTGCTATTCTTCTTCGCCGACCCGATCCTCGGGCTGGCACAGGCAATGGTGGCGGGATGAGCGCGAACAGCGAAGAAGCCAGGAAACTCGCGGCAATGGGCCAATGGGCCACCCGCGTGCTGCTGGCCATCGGCGCGGTGCTGGTGGTTCTGGAATTTATCGTCCACAGGCATGGCGAGATTGCCCTCGAGGATCTGCCGCTATTCCCGGCGGTCTATGCCTTCTTTGTCTGTATTTTCATCGTGGTTGGCGGCATCTGGCTGAGGAAGATCGCCATGCGGCCGGAGGATTATTACGATGATGAGTGATCTTCTGACATCGCTGCCACCCGGCGCACTGATGATGCTTGCGGCGATTCCGCTTGTGCTGGTCCCGCATCATGCGCGGCAGGTTGTGATGCTTCTGGCCATCGCTGGATCAGCCTTCAGCCTGACGGCCGGCGCAGGTCAGCACCTGAATATCGAAATGCTGGGTTTCGAGATGTCGCTCTATCGGGCCGATCATCTCAGCCTGCCTTTTGCAATCGTGTTCCATATCGCAGCGGCCCTGAATGTCTTCTATGGCTGGCATGAACGTAAAGCGACCGACCATGTGGCTGGCCTGTCCTATGCCGGTGCGGCCATCGCCGCGCTTCATGCAGGCGATCTTATCTCGCTGTTCATATGGTGGGAGGCGACCGCCGTCACCTCGGTTTTCCTGATCCTTGCGTCCGGCACACAGCGGGCAAGGCGGGCCGCGATGCGCTATCTGATCGTGCAGGTGGCTTCCGGCGTGCTGCTGCTGGCCGGCGCGGCGATGCTTTACAGCGAGAGCGGGTCTCTCGCCTTCGCCGGCATGACGCTCGCCTCCACGGCCACATGGCTGATCTTCATTGCCTTTGGCATCAAGGCGGCGTTCCCGCTGTTGAATGGCTGGCTTCAGGATGCTTACCCCGAGGCAACAGTTATCGGTACGGTCGTGCTGTCCTCCTTCACCACGAAACTCGCCATTTACGCATTGGCGCGCGGATTCGCCGGTACCGACCTGCTGATTCTCATTGGCTGCCTGATGACGGCCTTCCCGGTTTTCTTTGCGGTGATTGAGAACGACATGCGGCGAGTGCTTGCCTATAGCCTGAACAACCAGCTTGGCTTCATGGTTGTTGCCATCGGCATCGGCACTGAGCTTGCGATCAATGGCGCGGTCGCGCATGCCTTTGCCCATATCATCTACAAGGGCCTGCTGTTCATGAGTATGGGCGCGGTTCTTTACCGGGTTGGTACGGTGAAGGCCTCGGAGTTGGGCGGCCTCTACAAATCGATGCCATGGACTATGGTGTTTTGTATCGTTGGCGCGATGTCGATCTCGGCGTTTCCGCTGTTCAGCGGTTTTGCTGCGAAATCGCTGATCATGTCGGCGCTTGGCTACAAGGGGCTGGTGGCGGCCTATCTGGTACTGCTGGCGGCATCTGCCGGCGTGCTGCACCATTCCGGTATCAAAATCCCGTATTTTGCGTTCTTCGGCCATGACGGTGGCCATAAGGTGAAAGAGGCGCCATTCGGCATGCTGGTCGCCATGGGCGCCGCCAGCGCGCTGTGTATCGGCATTGGCAGCCTGCCGGGGCTGTTCTACCAGATCCTGCCCTACAGCATCGACTACAATCCCTATGATGCCAGCCATGTTCTCGGGCAGATGGAACTTCTGATCTTCTCGATCCTTGCTTTCACCTTCCTGATGCGCTTTGGCTTCTATCCACCCGAGCTGAAATCCACCGTTCTGAACACAGACTGGTTGTACCGGCGGGTGGC
>JAKMFG010000332.1 GCA_022425565.1 Alphaproteobacteria bacterium | reverse complement strand
CCGCAGCAGAAGCGCGATCAGGCCCTGAACGATGGCAGCGTCGGAGCCGGCATGGAAGGTGATCTCGCCATTGTCCGTCTCGGCCGCGAAATGCACCACCGACTGGCATCCGCGAAGCCGGTATTCGTCACTGGCATATTGTGCCGGCAAGGGCGGCAGACGCCGTCCGAGGTCGATCAGAAGCTGGTAACGGTCTTCCCAGTCATCCAGAAACCCGAATTCGTCGATAATCTCGCTGGCGGCGTCTGAGGCACGGTTCATGATGGGCCTATCCTGTAAAACAAATCCTGTAACGCGCAGGTCATCCTGCCGTTACGCGCTGGCTGCGATATTGCGACGGCGGGCTAGAAGATCAAGAAGGCGGCTTGCCGCATCAGTCGAGCGCGTGCCAGGCGGGAACACGGCAGCAGCCCCGGCGGCCGTCAGTGCCGCGACATCACCCGGCGGAATGACGCCGCCGACGACAAGCTCGATATGGCGGCCCTTGCCGGCATCAAGGCACTTGCGCAATGCCGGCACCTGGCTGAGATGGGCAGCCGCCAGCGTCGAGATGCCGACAGCATCGACATCTTCGGCAATCGCCATGTCATAGACTTCGTCCGGGCTGGCGAAAAGCGGCCCTATGGTGACGTCGAAACCGATATCGGCAAAGGCCGAGGCGATCACCTTCTGGCCACGGTCATGTCCGTCCTGGCCGAGCTTGGCAACAAGAAGGCGCGGGGGCCGGCCTGTCGAAGCAATGAATTCGTCAACGCGCGTCTGAAGCATCTCCAGCTCGGCATCGGCTTTCATCCGCGCCTTCCAGCCACCCCGCACACCCTTGATCTCGGCCTTGTGGCGGCCATAGACACGGCTCAACGCATCGGACATCTCGCCGACAGTGGCCCGCGCGCGCGCAGCCTCGATGGCGGCCGGCATCAGGTTCGCACTGCCTGACGCGGCTTCGGACAGCGCATCGAGAGCTGCGGTCACCCGGCTCTGGTCACGGTCGGTCCGCACCTTCTTCAGGCCGGCGATCTGGCGGGCCCGCACCTCGCTATTTTCGATGCGGCGAACGAGGACCTCCTCGGTTCCGTCGATGCGCGGTGCTGGCTGATAGCTGTTCACACCGACAATCTGGCGATGCCCCGAATCGATGTCGGCCTGGGCAGCGGTTGCCGCTTCCTCGATCCGCAGCTTTGGCAGGCCGGTCTCGATGGCAGCGGCCATGCCACCAAGCGCCTCGACTTCCTCGATATGGGCCGTGGCCCGCGCGACCAGCCCCTGGGTGAGCTGCTCGAGAAGATAGGAGCCTCCAAACGGGTCGATGACATGCGCCATATTCGCCTCGTTCTGCAGATGGATTTGCGTGTTGCGTGCAATCCGCGCCGCATGGTCCGTCGGCAGGCCGCGCGCCTCGTCGAGCGAGTTGGTGTGTAGCGACTGAGTGTGCCCGGCAACGGCGGCGCTGCCCTCAATACAGGTGCGCGCGACATTGTTGAACACATCCTGCGCCGCCAGTGACCAGCCCGATGTCTGGCAATGGGTGCGCAGCATCAGGGATTTCGGGTCCTTCGGGTCGAAATGCCGCTTCATCATGCCTGCCCAAATCTGGCGCGCGGCACGCAGCTTGGCAACTTCCATGAAATAATGCATGCCGTTGGCAAAGAAGAAGGACAGTCTCGGCGCGAAAGCGTCAACATCCAGCCCGGCCGCCACCCCGGCGCGCACATATTCCAGCCCGTCAGCAAGCGTATAGGCCAGTTCCAGATCGTTCGAGGCCCCAGCTTCCTGCATGTGGTAGCCGGACACCGAAATGAAATTGAATTTCGGCATCTCGGCCGCGCAATAGGCAAAGATGTCGGAAATGATCCGCATCGAGGGTGTCGGCGGATAGATGTAGGTATTGCGCACCATGAATTCCTTCAGAACATCGTTCTGGATGGTGCCTGCCAGCGCCGATGGTGCAACGCCCTGCTCTTCGGCAGCGGTGATGAACAGCGCCAGCACCGGCATGACCGCGCCATTCATCGTCATGGAGACGGACATGCGGTCCAGCGGAATGTCGCGGAACAGGATGTTCATATCGGCGATGGAATCAATCGCCACCCCGGCCATGCCAACATCGTCAGCGACAAGCTCGTCGTCGGAGTCATAGCCCCGATGGGTCGGCAAATCGAACGCCACCGACAAGCCCATTTGCCCGGCCGCCAGATTGCGCCGGTAAAAGGCGTTCGATTCCTCGGCCGTCGAGAACCCGGCATATTGGCGAATAGTCCAGGGCCGCGTTGCATACATGGTCGCATAGGGACCGCGAAGGAACGGGGCAATCCCAGGAAGACCCGAGGAGACCGCAGCCAGTGCCGCCGGATCAGGCATGGCAATCGGCGGAATATCGATTCCCTCTGGTGTCGTGCGTGCTGCCGGCAGGCCTGTAGAATTGCCAGACGACTGGCCCAAAGAACGATCCTTGCTGCGCCGTGGCAGCGGAAGGGACGTGAAATCAGGAAGGCTCATCACGCATCTCCCTTCTGCGCCAGCAGATTCTCAAGCGCGGCGATCCTGTCACCAGCATCCAGAATGGCTGCTGCCGAGCGGAAGTTTCCGGCTTCCACTCCCTGTGGCAGGGCGGCCAGACCACAGCCGATGACGATATCGGGCCTGGCATCACTGACAGCACTGTCGGAGTCGGCATCCAGCGTGACAGCCTGAAGACCAGCCATGCCAAGCCAGCGCCGAATGCCGCGTTCCTCGGCGGCGGCATTGTCCGACGCGCCGCGAAGGATGAGAATCCGGAGCGACACTCTGGTGGTGCGGCGGCGAAGCGCCTCGACACAGGCTGCCGGACGACGCACCGCGCCGAAGGCGGGCAGAATTTCCGGCGGCGTGCCGCCCGTCGGCTGCAGGGTGACGCCGAGCAGTTCCTCGCCGGCGCGGAGCCGGCCCTCGCGTGCTGTTGCAGCAGCAGCGGCCTGCGCCTCGATCATTCCGGTATCGATGGCGGCAGAAAGACCACCCGCACGTTCGATCTTCTGGAAGGCCAACCATCCGGCATCGGCCAGATCATCGGTACGCGATTCGATGAACGGCGCACCGGCCGCCGGATCGAGGCTGCGGGCGATTTCGGCTTCAGCCATCATCAGCACCTGTGCCAGCCGCGCCGTGCGGCGCGCGCCAGGTGTCTCGCCCGTCAGCAGGTCGTGGCCAAACCCAGCCATCGCGTCCGCACCGCCGATTGCCCCGCCAAGAAGCGCGGTGGTGGTGCGCAGCATATTCACCTCGTGATCGAGAACCGACATCATCCGCAGCGAGGCAAACCCGTCAATGCGTACCGGCACGGGATCGATCCCGCACGCGATGAGCATGCCGTCCCACAGGCGGCGCATGGCGCGGCATACAGCGATACCGGCAAACATGTCGGCCGGCAGAGCCAGCCGTACCGACACCCGGGCTGCAATATCCGCCGGCGCAATGCCAGCGGCGTCGGCACCGCGGAACAGTTCGGCAATGCCGGCAAGAACATAGCCAAGCTCCTGCGATGCGGTCAGACCAAGATTATGCTGGGCCCAGCCGTCGATCCGGAACAGGCGATGCCCCGACGGCGCGGTGGCATGGAGTGCCAGACCGCCTTCAAGCTGCGTCAGCACATCAAGCCCGGCATCGAGATCGATCCTGTCGGCCAGCTCACCCTGCGCTTCGGCACGTTCGATGATGGTGCGATATTGCGCCGGCGTTGCCGCATCGCCGTCGAGGCCGAGGCCGACCGCTGTCAGCACAACACCGTTCAGCAGACTGTCGACATCGTCAGCAGTACCGGATTGCAGCAATAGCGCCGTCGCGCCGCTGCCAAGCGCCTCGTGAACATCGGCATTTTCAGAATCTGGCCCAAGCGGTTGGCACACCTGCCATCCCTCAACCAGGCGGCGGTGCGGAAATGCCGGCAGAATATGCGCAGACGCGGCGCGCGGGTCCGGCGCATCGACCGGATAGAGGGCGCCGGTCACAAGCCCATCCTCGTCGATTCTGTCCAGACTGTCTGGCGCCGCACCTTTCAGGATGCGCCGGGCCATTTCTGTCCATACCGCCAGATCGGCAGCATCGAATTCTGCTTCGGTGTTAGCCATGACCATCGGTTTCATTCTCATCCGCGCCGGGATATAGTTCCAGCGTTTCGCGCCCTGCGCGGCGATTGCATGAGGATAGCCAATGGCGGCGGCAAGCGCCACATCTGATTACCCGCGCGGTAACGGCACCGGCGGCAACGGCATTGGCGGCAACGGCACTGGCGGCACGGCCTGGACCGGAGCCGACCGCACGCTGCTGCTTGGCCTCATTGCGATTGCCCTTCTTCGCACAGCGTCCCTTTTTGCCAGTCCCCTCGGCCTTGGCGTCGACGAGGCCCAATACTGGCTCTGGAGCACCGGGTTCGATTTCGGCTATTACACCAAGCCGCCGCTGACGAGCTGGATCATCGGACTGTCCCACGGGCTGTTCGGGCATCATGAATGGGCGGTGCGGTTGCCAGCCCCGTGGCTGCATCTGGCAACATCACTGATACTGTGGCGCGCCGCCAGCTGGCTTGCCGGAGCCGGAGCCGGGCGGATTGCCGCAATGATCTGGATGACACTGCCGAGCATCGCGCTGGGAAGTTTCGTCATCTCGACCGACACGCCGTTGCTGCTGTGCTGGTCGTCCGGGGTTCTGGCACTGGTCGGGGTGCTGACAGGACGGCTACGGGAGAGCCGCGGCATGTTGCTTGCCGGCGGCGCGTTTGGCGCGGCAATGCTGGCAAAATACGCCGCCATCTACGGACTTGCCGGACTCGCCATGTTTGTGCTGGTCACAAGTGTTCAGGCTCGCAGCGCGGACAGACGCCAGATCATAAGCTGGTGCGGACTTGGGTTGTTTGCGCTCGGCATGGTTGTCGTTGCCAGCCCCAATATCATTTGGAATCTAGCCAATGAGCTGACAACCGTCAGGCATCTTGGCGACAACGCAAATTTCGACCGCCAGAGCTACAGCCTCGCCGGCAGCATCGGCTTTCTTGCCGCGCAGTTTGCGACCGCCGGGCCGGTTGTCTTTGCGTTGATGTTCGGCATCCTGAGGATACGACGAGGCGATGATTGCGGGCTGCTGCTGTTCTTCCTGTCGGCACCGGTCATTCTTGTCATCATGGTTCAGGCCTTTCTCAGCGAGGCGAATGCGAACTGGGCGCTGGCCGCGATGCCGGCGCTGGTGCTGTGGCTGGCGCGTTGGATGGCGCAGGCGCGGCCTGTTATCGGCAGGCTTGCCATCGGGATCAATCTGGGTGTCTGCCTTTTGATTCTCAGTGTGACGACGGCAGGAAGCCTCGGCCCGCTCACCCCCGGCTCAGACCCGTTTCGCCGGCTCCGCGGCTGGCAGGTTCTCGCTGCGGACACCAGCGCCGCGCTCGAGGCGCACAGGGCGGCAACTGTGATTGCCGACCGACGGGCCACCGCATCATTGCTGTCATGGCATTTCCACAACCAGAGAATTGGCGGCAACCCTGTCACCGTGCTGGTGATCGATGCCGACGGCCGACCGACCAATCATTTCGAACAGAACCTTGCATGGAAGCCGCTTGCCGGGCGCCGTTTCGTTGCGCTAGACGGACGCAAGACACCGCCAGAAATGACCGGCGTCAGCTGGCAGGCTGGCACGTCGGCGCTGTCCACCACCGCGATCAGCCAGAACCGGTCGCGTGACCTTTACATTCACAAGGGTGTGGAAGACGAGTGAAGGGCCGAAGCCGGCTCCTTGCTAGATTTTTCCGGCAGCGGTGATCTGCGCAAACACGGCAAGCGTTTGCTCGCTCACATGATGCTCGACACCCTCTGCATCCTCTTCGGCAACGGTCTCGGGCACGCCAATGGTTACAAGAAAATCGCGGACAATCTGGTGCCGCACCCGGCTTGATTCGGCGAGCGCCTTTCCAGCCTCGGTCAGGAAGATCGACCTGTAGGGCCGTGTTTCGACAAGGTTCTCGCGCTGCAACCTGCGGACGATGGCATTCACCGTCGGGCTCGTCACACCAAATCTCGCCGCCAGATCGACCGTGCGCGCCTCGCCTGTCTCCTCGATCAGCTCGGAGATCATCTCGACATAGTCCTCGGCCACCTCAGACTGGTGTGCGCGCCGGATACGGTCGAATTTGGCCGCACTGTCGGCAACCGAGGCGGTTGGCTTGCTGGTTGTCATGAACAGCCTTTCTGCAATGTTCATATGCTATAAAGAGAATCAACAAATTTAGCCACATCAAAATTTTTACTATTACTTTATTTATGTAAGGTTCCAGCAGGTGCCGCGACACCGGATCGCGGTTGCGAAACCCCGGCTTGTTGGATACAGTCCGCCACGGTTTCAAAGGCACGGTTTCGACCATTTGCCACCTTTTCTTCTCACCCAAAGAGGCGGACCAAAACCATGAATGACAGCACCAGGACCGAACTCGAGGCCGCCGCTTTCCGGCGCCTTGTCAGCCATCTTCGCGGGCGCAATGACGTCCAGAACATCGATATGATGAATCTGGCGGGCTTCTGCCGGAACTGCCTGTCCCGATGGTACCGGGAAGAGGCCGCAGACAAGGGTGTGGAAATTGATGACGCCGCCGCACGTGAGATTGTCTATGGCATGGATTATGCCGAGTGGAAGGCAAAATATCAGACCGAGGCAACGGCCGAACAACGCGCCGCTTACGAGAAAAGCCACTCCCACAGCTGACTTCGTCAGAATTCACATCAACAGGCCGGCCCGACAGCCGGCAATGGAGACAGACCCCATGAACCTGATCCCGGGAAGCGGCGCAGGCGCCGACCAGCTCACCCAGTTCATCGAGCGCATCGAACGGCTGGAAGAAGAGAAGCGCGCCCTGATGGCAGACATCCGTGATGTTTACAGTGAAGCCAAGGGCACAGGTTTCGAGCCGAAGATCATGCGCCAGCTCGTCAAGATGCGGGCCATGGACCGCGAGCTTCTTCAGGAGCAGGACGAGCTTCTCGAAACTTACCGCGCCGCGGTCGGGCTGGTCTGAGCCGGTGACCCAAATGGCCGGCACAGCATTCGGAACCCGCCTCGCCGGATCCATCCGCAGCAGCGGCACGCCGCTCTGCATGGGAATTGATCCGCATCCGGGCATGGTGCCGGCTCTGTTCGGCAACAGCACAGAGCCGGGCCATCCTGCCGCCATCCGCGCGATTTCGGACTTTACCTTCTCCTGCCTTGAAGCTGCGAAAGGCCGGGTCGCCGCAATCAAGCCACAGGCCGCTTTCTTCGAGGCGCATGGGCCCGACGGCATGCGCGTGCTTGCCGAGCTCGGCCGCAGCGCCGTCGATGCCGGCATGCTTGTGATCATGGACGCCAAGCGCAACGACATCGGAAGTACCAATGCCGCCTATGCCGAGGCGTGGATTGGACATGACGCACCGTTCCCTTCGGATGCGCTGACGGTCAATGCCTTTCTCGGGCTCGACACGCTGGAGCCGCTGCTGGCCCGTGCCGATGCCGTCGGAGCCGGCCTGTTCGTCCTGACCCGCACCAGCAATCCGGGCGCCGGCGACCTGCAGGACCTGAATGTCGACGGCAAGCCGCTGTTCCATCGGCTCGCAGAACAGCTCGCCCCGCTTGCCGCGGCGCGTTGTGATGACGCGGGCCACTCATCGCTTGGCATCGTCGCCGGGGCCACCTGGCCGGACGAGGCACGGGCCCTTCGCGCAATCCTGCCATCTGCACCCTTCCTTGTACCGGGCTTCGGTGCGCAGGGTGGCGCCGCCGCAGATGCGCTGGCCGGGCTGATCCGCGACAATGGTGGCTGGCAGCATGGGCTGATCAACAGCACCCGCGGCCTGATCTTCCCGAAGGCAGCGCATAATGCGGGTGACATGGCCTCATGGCGCTCCGCTATCGACGAGGCCATCACAGCAAGCCGGGCCGCGCTCGCTGCTGTCTGAATTATTTCCAGTCCGTTACCAACGCTTCACGTGCACGTTATTGCGCGTTTTTCGACTTTTTCCCGCACCTTAAATCTCATCATCATTCTGCATCTATTGATCAGGTGACCAGCAATTTAGTGCCGTTGCGTCCCATGGTGTGTCGGCGCGCAGGATGATGGAAATGAAGCAGGAAGCAGACGGTAATATAGAGGTCAGTGAAGGTAAGCTGGTCTGGTACAATGAACGCAAGGGATATGGGTTCGTGCGCATCGGTGACGAGGAGGTGTTCCTTCACCGCTCGACACTGGACAGGTTCGGCCTTGTACGGCTGCTGACCGGCGATGTCGTGACTGTATCGCTCAGCACCAATGAACATGGCCAGGTGATCAAGGATCTACTGTCGGTTGAACGGCCGCTCACGCCGGCACCGCCAGCTGCGAGCGAGCCCGAGGATGGCGAGGTGCGTGCCGTTGTGAAGTTCTTTAATGACCTTCGCGGATACGGCTTTGTCACAGCCGACAATATGGATGAGGATGTGTTCGTTCATTCGCGGGTGCTGAATGATTGCGGCTTTCACTCCCTGATGCAGGGACAGAAACTTCTGGTGCGAGTCGACAATTCCACGCGCGGTTTGCAGGTGAATTCCGTCAGGCTGCTGTCTGACTGAAGCGATGCGCAGCTCCGGCTGCCATGAAGAATTTCTTTCGCTTTTGACATTGGGCGGCGCTAGAGTCGCGGAGTTTTGGGCAGCACCCGTGCATGCCGGAAAACATCCGTCTTTTGAAAGCCGCATCACATGACAGCTTCGCATTCCATCCCGTCTTCTGACAGGCGCTGGCTCAAGGTTCTGGTGGCCGGGGCTGCACTGGTCACTGTGACCTTTGGTATCCGCCAGGTGTTCGGCCTGTTCGTCGTGCCGATCTCGACCGACCTTGGCAGCGGGGTGCAGACCATTGCCCTCGCCATTGCCGTACAGAACCTGATCTGGGGATTCTCGTCGCCACTGTTTGGCGCGATGGCCGACCGGATCGGGGCGTGGAAGGTGGCGATTCTTGGCGCGGTAATCTATACCGCAGGCCTGCTCTCAACAGCCTATATCGTCTCGCCTGGCGGTGTATTCCTTGGTCAGGCTCTGATCGGGCTCGGTCTCGGCAGCGCCGGCATCTCGATTGCCATTGGTGCTGTCGGGCGGGTGGTGCCACCGGGCCGCCGGTCTGTCGCCTTCGGCCTCGTGACAAGTTTCGGCTCTTTCGGCCAGTTTGCGCTGCTGCCAGTTACGCAGATGATGATCGGGACCTATGGATGGCAGCAGGCACTTGTCATCCTGTCCTTCCTGATGGCGGCAATGACGGCGATGGCGCTCGGCATGCGCACCGACCAGCAGGCAAAGACGGCCGAGGTGGCGCACGAGTTGTCAACCGGCGAGGCCCTGCGCGTTGCTGCGCGAAGCCGTGACTATCTCCTGCTGACGGCCGGGTTCTTTGTCTGCGGACTGCAGCTTGTCTTCATCACCACGCATCTGCCGGTGTTCCTGTTCGACAATGGCGTCGATGCGGAAATTGCCAGCTGGTCGCTGGCCCTTGTCGGGCTGTTCAACATTGTCGGGGCATTCGTCTGCGGCTGGCTTGGCAGCAAACTGTCAAAGCGCAAAACCCTGGCGACGGTCTATCTTCTTCGCGGCCTCATCATGTGCGCCTTCTTCCTGCTGCCGGTGACACCGGCATCGGCGCTGATTTTCGGGGCGATGATGGGACTTCTCTGGCTTGGCACCATCCCGCTGACAAGCGGACTGATCGTGACCTTCTTCGGCCCGAAACATCTCAGCATGCTGTACGGGATCGCTTTCACCTCGCACCAGATCGGATCCTTTGTCGGGTCCTGGCTTGGCGGGGTGGTCTATGACATGACGGCAAGCTATACGATCATGTGGTGGCTGAATGTCGGGGCGGCGCTGTTCGCCTTTGGCGTCAACTGGATCATCCGCGAGGCACCGGTTGATACGCCGTCGGCCCAACCGGCAGCAGCCTGACAACAGCAGACTGACAACAGCAGACTGACAACAATGGCCCGATTTCAGCGGCGTCTCAGGCCTGTTCGCCGAGCCAGCGCTCGGCATCGAGAGCGGCCATACAACCCATGCCGGCGGCAGTGACCGCCTGACGGTAGACCTTGTCGACACAGTCACCAGCGGCGAACACACCATCGACCGATGTGCGCGTCCCGCCGGTCTCGGCGATGATATAGCCCTCGTCATCCAGATCGAGCGCCCCCTTGAAAGCGCTCGTTGATGGATCGTGCCCGATGGCGACGAACATGCCCTGCACATCGATATCCAGATCGGCTTCACCCGTTGTCGAGGCAAGACGCAATCCAGTTACCCCGCTGTCATCGCCAAGCACCTCGGAAACGGTGCGGTTCCACTCGACATTGACCTTGTCGTGGCGCAGCAGACGGTCCTGCATGATCTGCTCAGCGCGAAGCGTGTCGCGGCGGTGAATCAGCGTGACAGACTTGCAGATATTGGCAAGATACAGTGCTTCCTCGACAGCCGTGTTACCGCCGCCGATCACCGCCACGTCGCGGTCACGGTAGAAAAACCCGTCACAGGTGGCACAGGCGGACACGCCGCGCCCGTTGAATGTCTGTTCCGACTCAAGCCCCAGCCACTTCGCCGAGGCACCGGTGGCGACAATCACCGTGTCGGCCGTCATTTCATCGCCGGAATCAAGTGTCATCCGGAATGGCCGCGACGAAGCGTCGAGCGCCGTAACGATGTCATAGACGACGCGCGTGCCAACATTTTCGGCCTGCGACTGCATCTCGGTCATCAGCCAGGGGCCTTGGATCACATCGGCGAAACCGGGGTAATTCTCGACATCGGTCGTGATGGTCATCTGCCCGCCAGGCTGCAGGCCGGCGATGATCACCGGCGAGAGATTGGCGCGGGCGGTGTAGATGGCAGCGGTCAGGCCGGCGGCGCCGGCACCGATGATGACGACTTTTTCATGGGTGATATTCGACATGGGACGGGCTTTCGAAAAGGCAGGCCGGATCGCCTGCACGGGATGGGTAATGACTGTGGTCTCGGCATGCCTTTCGGCGTGCCAAATGCGAGCTGTGATGGTAGCGTCCGCGCATGACCAAGCCAAGCCTGTTCATATCTGTTTTGCTCACCATTGCGACACTTGTTGCCGCGCCAGCTCATGCCGATGGAGCAAAACTGCCTGATGTTGCCAGTGTCACCTGGCTTGCCGGCAGCGCCGTCGAAGGCGGCATGATCCTGGGCCGTGCCGCGCCGGAAACCACTCTTGAGCTGGATGGTGTGCCGCTGCGCATGGCTGCTGACGGGCATTTCATCATCGGCTTCCACCGCGACAGCGACGATCCCGTGCGTCTGACCGTGACCCCGCCGTCAGGAGATGTCCAGACCATTGCATTCTCGGCTGGCCAGCGGACCTACAACATCCAGCGGATCGATGGGTTGAAGCGCGACCATGTGACACCGCCGCAGGAGGTGCTGGACCGCATCGGGGCAGATTCAACTGCGGTGAGGGCGGCGCGCACCATGGAAGAGGCAGGTCTCCATAGTGGTGATTTTCTTGGCGGATTCGACATGCCGGTCACCGGCCGCATCACCGGCGTCTATGGCAGCCAGCGCATTCTGAATGGCGAGCCGCGCCAGCCGCATTACGGCATCGACATCGCCGCACCAAGGGGCACGCTGGTGACGGCACCGGCCGGCGGGCGTGTCACTCTGGTCCGCGATCTGTATTTTTCAGGCTGGACCATCCTGCTGACCCACGGGCTCGGCCTGAATTCCGCCTTTCTGCATCTCGACACCGTCACAGTGGCGGAAGGTGACGAGGTGGCGCGGGGTGCTGTGATCGGCACGGTTGGGTCCACCGGCAGGTCCACCGGGCCGCATCTGGACTGGCGGCTTGACTGGCAGGGGCGCAGGCTCGACGCCGCGCTTGTCAGAACGCAGCTGGCGGACGGCAGCTAAAGGAAGGATGGCGGCATGGCTGGGACAGTATTCATTTTCGGGCTGGGATATGTCGGCAGGCCACTCGGCCACAAGCTGGCGGCGGCGGGATGGAAGGTGCGCGGCACCACCCGCACCCCGTCACGGCTGGCCGCAGAGGCCGAAGCCGGATGGCAGATTCATCAATTCGCCGATGACCAGCCACTTGCCGATCCCAAAATGGCACTGGACGACGTTGATGCGCTGATCACCACCATCACCGCCATCGGCGGCAGTGATCCGGTGCTCGACGCGCATGGCGACCTGATTGCGGAATTTTCCGGGTGGTCCGGCTATGTTTCGGCAACCTCGGTCTATCCGGACACGCCAGACGGCTTCTGCTATGAGGACACGCTGACCGGTCCGGCAACGGCCCGCGGACGCGCCCGCGTCGAGGCTGAGCAGCGCTGGCTCGACCTTCTCGGCTCCGAGATTTTCCGTGCCGCCGGGATCTATGGCCCGGGACGCAGCCCGTTTGACGCACTCCGCGACGGCACATCACGGATCATCGAGCATCGTGGCCAGGTGTTCAACCGTATCCATGTCGAGGATATCTGCCGCATCATAGAGGCGGCGATGGCCCAGCCGCGCCGCGGCCGGATCATCAATCTTGCCGACAACAAGCCGGCACCACAGGGTGATGTGGTTCGGCATGCCGCTGGCCTGATCGGGGTCGAACCACCGCAGCCACAAAGCCTTGAAGAAGCGAATCTCTCGCCGATGGCGCGCAGCTTCTATGTCTCGCGCCGGAAGGTCGCGTCAAATGTGATCGGGCCGGAGCTCGGCCTTGATCTTCTCTATCCGGATTACGAGAGCGGCCTCGCCGCTATCCTGAAGGCCGAGACCGCAAGCTAGTCGCGCGTCAGTCCGCTGCGCATTCGTCGGCGACCGCCGCGACCTCTTCCAGCGCACCAAAGACAAGCGGCACCCGCTGATGAAGCGTCTGCGGGACAATGCCCATAATATCTGCCGACCCGTTGGTGGCACGCCCGCCGGCCTGTTCAACAAGCATGGCGACCGGAGCTGCTTCATAGACAAGACGCAGCCGGCCGGATTCATATCCCTTGCGGGCATCGGACGGGTAAAGGAAGACACCCCCCCGGCTGATGATACGCCAAGTCTCCGCGACGAGCGATGCGACCCAACGCATGTTGAAATCCTTGCCCCGCGGGCCGTCGGCGCCAGCAAGGCAGCCATCAACATAACGGGCAATGGGGGCCGGCCAATGCCGCCGGTTCGAAGCGTTAATGGCAAATTCATGCGCCGCCTGCGGAATGGTCACCCGCTCGTCCAGCAAGCGGAATCCGCCATCGTCATCCATACGGAAAGAGGCGGTGCCATTACCGACAGTCAACAGCAATGTCGTCTGCGGGCCATAGACGAAAAAGCCGGCAGCAAGCTGGCTGCGTCCCGGCTGGAGATCGCCGCCCGATGCGGGCAGAAGCGAGAAGATCGTGCCCACCGACACATTCACCCCGATATTCGACGACCCGTCCAGCGGGTCACAGGCGACGATCATCGCACCGTCGCCGTCAACTGGAACGGCCGCGTCGCGTTCTTCGGACAGATAAGACGCCACGCCGGTCCCGGCGAGCGCCTCCAGCACGATGTCGTCGGCGATCACATCCAGCTTCTTCTGCGTGTCGCCGTCGGCATTGACCGCGCCGGCCGCCTCGTCGAGGGATGTGGCCGGCATCCGGATTTCCGCCGCGATCGCCGATGCCGCACCGGCAAGCGCCAGAATAACCCTGGCGACGGCCGGTTCTGCATGTTTGGCAAGATAGCTTCCCAGATCAGCCATGGCCGGAACTCCGTCTTCTTCCTAAAAAGAACGCCCGTGCCGAAGGGGCACGGGCGCGATGTTTGTCTGCGGTCTGCGGCTGACTATTCGCGGTTGCCGAACAGATGCAGCAGCATGATGAACATGTTGATGAAATCGAGGTAGAGCGTCAGCGCACCATAGATCGACTTCTTCTCACGCACCTCAGAACTGTCGCCAGCCATGTACATCAGCTTGATCTTCTGGGTATCCCAGGCGGTCAGGCCTGCGAATACCAGAACGCCGATGGCGGACAGCGCCAGGTCCAGCGTCGTGGAACCAAGGAAGATGTTCACGATGAAACCAAGGATCAGGCCGAACAGGCCGATCAGCATGAAGGAGCCCATCGCCGACAGGCTGCGCTTGGTGGTGTAACCATAGAGGCTGAGACCGGCAAAAGCGCCTGCTGTGATGAAGAAGGCCCGTGCAACGCTGGCGCCGGTATAGACCAGCAGGATCGAGCTGAGCGACAGCCCCATCAGCGCGGCATAGAGATAGAACATGTTGCGCGCCTTGGCGGAAGACATCGCTTGCATGCGTGCCGACAGCCAGAAGACCATGCCGAGCGGTGCCAGCATCACCACCCACTTGAGCGGTGTGCCGTAGACCAGCTGGCCGACCCCGGCAACATTCAGGACAACCCAGTTCATCGCCATGGCGAAGAAACCGGTCATCAGAAGCGCGGTCGTCATGTGATTGTAGACGCCGAGCATGTAGCTGCGCAGTCCGAGATCGACCTGTGTCGCCTCGGCAGCGCTGGTATTCATAAAGCGATTATCAGCCATTGTTACCCCCTGATCGATAACCCGTTGATCTTTAATATATTCGGCGACGCGCGCCGGTTCAAGGATTTGCGAACGCTTTTGCGGACATTCATGTTGTCGCATCCGATGGTGTGCTTTCGCGCGCCGGCGCGGTGCCCGTGCGCTGCCTGCGGCCACGCTCCGATGCCGATTTCAGCTGCCCGCATGCGGCCAGGATATCACGGCCGCGCGGCGTTCTGACAGGAGACGCATAGCCGGCTCTCAGGACTTTCGCCGCAAACGCCTCGATGCGTTCGTCCGAAGAGCATTCATACGGGCTTCCCGGCCATGGATTGAACGGGATCAGGTTCAGTTTCGAGGGAATGCCCTTGATCAGCTTCAGCAGCGCCGCGCAATCCTCGTCACTGTCATTCACCCCGTCCAGCATCACATATTCCCAGGTGATGCGGCGCGCGTTGGACAGGCCGGGATAGTTCCGGCAAGCCTCGATCAGCTTGGCAAGCGGATATTTGCGGTTGATCGGCACCAGCTCGTCACGAAGCTCGTCGCGAACGGCGTGGAGCGAGATCGCCAGATTGACCCCCAGATCGCCGCCACAACGGATGATTTCCGGCACCACGCCCGACGTCGACAATGTGATCCGCCGCTTCGACAGGCCGACACCCTCGCCGCTCATGATAATGCGCATCGCGGTGACGACATTGTCATAGTTGAACAACGGCTCGCCCATGCCCATCAGCACAATGTTGGTCAGGCGCCGCTCGGGCTTGCCGGCGGGCCAGTCGCCAAGCTCGTCCATCGCCAGCATCACCTGGCCGCAAATCTCTGCCGCGGTCAGGTTACGCACCAGCTTTTGCGTTCCGGTGTGGCAGAAGCTGCAGGTCAGGGTGCATCCCACCTGCGAGGAAATGCATAAGGTGCCGCGGTCGTTATCCGGGATAAAGACGGTTTCGGCCTCGTTGCCGTCGGCAAAGCGGAGCAGCCATTTGATCGTGCCGTCGGTCGATTGCAGGCGGCGTGTGACAGTCGGCCGGTCGAGGCTGAACATCGCCGCGAACTGCTCGCGCACCGGCTTGCCAATGTCGCTCATCTCGTCGAAGGAGGTCAGGCCATGACGCCAGACCCAGCGCCACAGCTGGCGGGCGCGGAATTTCTGCAGCCCAGCCTCGGTGACGGCGGCTTCCAGCTCGGCGATATCCATCCCGAGAAGCGCCATGCGCGCGCCATCCGTTGATGCGGCGGCGTCAGCAACGTTCAATGCCTGGTCCATCATTTCCGGCGCGCAATGCGCGCCGCCTCGTCATTGGCGGCCATGCCGGCCGCATCCGGTGACCCTGCG
Source organism: Alphaproteobacteria bacterium (assembly GCA_022425565.1). Lineage (GTDB taxonomy): Bacteria > Pseudomonadota > Alphaproteobacteria > Puniceispirillales > Puniceispirillaceae > UBA8309. Next base: position 9,253 of record JAKMFG010000332.1, on the reverse strand, counting down.
AAGCAGCCTAGCTGCAGGTCTTGTCGATCAGGTTCTTGCTCTTGGTGAACCCGGACAGCGAATAGGTGTCGGTTGTCTTGGTGCCGCGGCTGGAGGTGCCTACCACGGTCATCTTGGTGCCGCGTTTCATCGCGCGGATCATGGCGATGTCGTCCTCCTCGGACTCGGCATAGGCACGGCCCTCGATGGTAAACAGGGTGAATTTCTTACCGTCGATATTCACCGTCACATCGGAATGTTTCTTGTGCTTGTAGCCGGCGGTGAACTGAACCACGTTGCGCTCGGCCTTGCCCGGGCCGTGCGAGACGAACACGCGGACTTCACCACGGTTCTTCGGATCATATTTGCCTTTCGACTTGGTCGGCAGCGAGCTGATGAAACAGGTTCGCCCCTTGCCGCCATCCACACGGAAAGCTTCCCAGTCTTTTTCACTCAGCATCCGCTTTGGTTCGGCCGCTTGCGCGGACAGACCCGACAGCATGACCATTGCAGCGGCCACACCCATGACAAAGAGGTTGCGCGTCATTTTCATGTCCCGACCAAGTTCCTTTCCGCCCTGACATTCCCGTCTTGTCTCTGCAGCACTGTTATTGCCTGCGGATCATGGCGAGAATGTGGAAACCGGCGGCAATGTAAGACACCTAGCGGGGCGATGCAAAGAATTTTGGGATACCTGCGGCCTAGCTGTCCAGACGCGCCAGCAAGCGGATGACAACAGGCATGATGCGACGGCTGATTTCGGCGATTCCAGCCTCGTTCGGATGCAGCCCGTCATCAAGGTTCAGGGCCGGGTCCAGAGCCACCCCGTCAAGGAAGAAGGGATAGAACTCAATATCGTGCCGGTCCGCCAGATCCGGATACATCGCATCAAAGGCATCAACATAGGCCGGGCCCATGTTGCGTGGCGCCATCATGCCGGCCAGCAGCACCTTGATGCCGCGCGAGCCGAGCCTGGTGATGATGGCATCGAGATTGGCCGCAGCGGCCTCGGGCGGCAGGCCGCGAAGCATGTCGTTGCCGCCAAGGACGACGATCACCGCCTGCGGATTGTCAGCCAGCGACCAGTCGAGGCGCGCCAGCCCGCCGGCTGTGGTATCGCCCGACACACCGGCATTGATCACCGTGACGTTACGTCCGGATGCCTTCAGGTCTCGCTCAAGCTGTGCCGGAAAACTCTGTCCCGGCGGCAAGCCATATCCGGCAACCAGCGAGTCACCGAGCACCAGCAGGCGCGTTTCCGCCAGCGCAGGCAGCGCGGCAAGGCCGAAGACAGCAATCGCGAAGAGGCAGAAAAACCGGCGTGCCGACTGGACTAAACCGTTGATTACCCACATAACAGCCACCATATCCGTTTTATCTCCGACACCCGGAAGCCATTCCGGTTGCCGTGTTACTGATTTAAGAGGCCAAGTCGGCCAAGTCCAGCCATCAGGCCGATGTTACCCTTCACTGGAATACCACCCATGACAGATCACTCTGTTTCATCGCCTTCACCCAAAGGGGCGCACCAGTCGACCGCGCCGGTCATTATGCTCGACGAGGCAAGACTTGCCCTGTCCAGCGCAGAAGGCATGGTTGAAATTTTGCGCGGCATCAGCCTTTCGATCGAGGCCGGCGAAACGGTCGGCGTGCTGGGACCAAGCGGCGCCGGCAAGACGAGTCTGCTGATGATCATGGCCGGGCTGGAAAGCCTGACCGGTGGCAGCATCCGCCTTGCCGAGAACGACATCACGACAATGGGCGAGGATGCACTGGCGGCCCTGCGCCGCGATCAGGTCGGCATTGTCTTTCAGGCCTTCCGCCTGATCCCGTCAATGACGGCACTGCAGAATGTCGCCGTGCCGATGGAACTGGCCGGGCGGCGCGACGCCGACGAGATGGCAGCCACAGCGCTGGAGGCGGTCGGGCTCGGCCATCGCAAGACGCATCTTCCCGACCAGATGTCGGGCGGCGAGCAGCAGCGCGTGGCCATTGCCCGTGCCATCGCGACACGGCCGCGCATCCTTCTGGCCGACGAGCCGACAGGCAATCTCGACAGCGGCACCAGCGAGAAGGTCATCGCCACCCTGTTCGAAGAAACAAAATCCGCCGGTGCGGCGCTGGTTCTCGTAACCCATGACGCCAACCTTGCCGAACGCTGCGAGCGCGTCCTGACCATCGAGGACGGCCGCATTGTCGGCGACCGGAAGACCAAGGCCAGCGCAGCATGACGAAAGCGGCAAGTCCCTCCAGTCTCGGCCCACCCAATCCCGGCCTACCCAATTCCGGCCTACCCAGTCCCGGTGAATCCGGCTGGGCGCTTGCATGGCGGATGGCACGCCGCGAGATTCGCGGTTCAGTAGCCCGTTTCCGCGTGTTTCTTGGCGCACTGATGCTGGGTGTCGCCGCCATCGGCACTGTCGGTTCGGTGGCCGAAGCGATGCGCGACGGGATCGCCGGCAACGCGCGTCTTCTTCTCGGCGGTGATGTCGAACTTCGCAGCCTTTACATGCCGACGCCGGACGCGGTCCTCGCCACAGCGCAGGAATATGGAACGCTGTCGCAGACCATGACAATGCGGGCAATGCTTCAGGTCGGCGAGGAACGCCGCCTAGTCGCACTGAAGGCGGTGGATGATGCCTGGCCTATGGTTGGGACGGCCGGGCTTGGCAGCGGCGGCGCGCTGGCGCCTGCTCTTGCCGACGGCAAGGTCGTCATCGACCCCCAGCTGGCACGCGGCCTCGGGCTGGCGGGAGGATCGACCGTCAGGATCGGCAATGCCGAGCTTGAGGTCAGCGACACGCTGGAATATGAGCCCGACCGTTCGGTCAGTTTCGTGACCTTCGGGCCGCGCGTTCTTGTGTCCCTGGCAACACTCGAGGCCACCGGCCTGCGCCAGCCCGGCGCAATGGTCACCTATCGCACACGGCTTCTTATCGACAATGAGGCCGAGCGCGGCGCTGCCGTTGAAGCATTGAAGGCTGTAACAGCAGATGGGCCCGTGCGCGTGCGCGACCTGCTTGATGCGGCCCCTGGCTTTGATGTCTTCATCGACCGGACCGAGGTATTCCTTGTCCTTGTCGGGCTGACCGCTCTGCTGATCGGCGGGCTTGGTGTCGCCGGAGCGGTACGTGCATGGCTTGGCAGCCGCATGCCGGTCATCGCGACGCTGAAATGTCTTGGCGCCCCGTCGCGGCTGATCTTCCGGATTTATCTTCTTCAGGTGATGCTGATCGCGGGCCTTGGCGTGCTGCTGGGGGTGTTCCTTGCCGCCGTCGCACCGGTCTTCGCCATTGATCTGCTGTCATCCTATGTCACCGTGCCCATCGCGGTGTCGGTCTATCCCCTGCCGCTGGCGATTGCCGCCGGGTTCGGCATGGTTACATCCTTCCTGTTTGCCCTGTGGCCACTTGCCAAGGCCGAGGAAGTGCGGGCTGCAAACCTGTTTCGGCGGCTGAGCGCGATCCCCGCCGGGCGGCCACGGCCGCGCTATCTTGTCATTGCGCTGGCGGCCCTTCTGACGCTTGCCGCGCTTGCGCTTGTGGCGACACGTGACTGGCGGCTGACGCTTGCCTTCATCGGCGGCTCGATCGGGGCGATCGCGCTTCTTGCCGGGCTTGGCGAGACCTTGCTCTTCGCGCTGCGACGCATACCCGCGCCGCGCTATGTGCCGGCAAGGCTGGCGCTGTCGGCGATCACCCGCCCGGGAAGCCCGGTGCGGGCCATTGTCATCGCCTTCGGCCTCGGCCTGTCGGTTCTGGTGACGGTGGCGCTGTCGCAAGCCAATATCGGCCGGCAGATCGACACCCGCGTCGCCGATGAAGCGCCAACATGGTTCTTTATCGACATCCAGCCTGATCAGATCGACCGGTTCATGGAGATCACATCGGAAACCGAAGGCATTTCGCAGGTGGCGAAAACACCGATGCTGCGCGGCCGGGTCACCGAACTTGGCGGCATCGCCGCCGCGGATTACGACATGCGCAACGGGTCGGCATGGGTGTTGCGGGGCGACCGAGCCCTGACCTGGTCGGCGACCCCGCCGGAAAGCGGCGAGCTGATCGCCGGTGAATGGTGGCCAGAGGATTATGACGGCACGCCGCTCGCCTCAATGACGGCAGAAGAGGCCAACGAGCTTGGCGTCTGGATTGGTGATACGGTGCGCTTCAATGTTCTTGGCAGGCCCGTCACCGCAGAAATCACCAATATCCGTGATGTGGAATGGGAGAGCTTCAGCATCAATTTCGTCTTTGTCCTGTCACCGGGCGTCCTCGACAAGGCACCCCACAGCTGGATGGCAACGGCCCATGCCGATGACGAGGATGCGGCCATACGGGTGGACCGCAACATCGCTGCCGTCTTTGCCAACATTTCGGCGATCTCGGTTCGTGAGGCCGTCGACACCGCACAGCGCGTGATCGGCCTTCTTGGCGCCGCGGTGCAGATGACCGCCCTCGTGACACTCGTTGCCGGTATCGCCGTGCTGGCAGGCACCGTCGCCAGCACCGAGGCCCAGCGTCTCGCGGATTCGGTCATCCTGAAGGTGCTGGGGGCGACCAGGGTTGCGATCAGCATTGCCTGGTTCATGGAATATGCGTTGCTCGGCCTGCTGGCTGCGGTGGCCGCCGCGATCATTGGCAGCATCGCCAGCTGGGGCATGATATCCGGGTTCCTGAATTCCGACTTTGAACTGGATTTCCTGCTTGTCCTGGGAACCACCATGGCCGGGGCAACCGCCACCGCGATGCTGGGCCTTGCCGGCGCGGTAAGGACACTCGGCCGCAAGCCGGCACCGCTTCTTCGCGAGGTGTGACAGCACGCCACTCACCAGATTGCAGATTTATGCAACAAAATGTCGCTTGGTGGCCGCTAGACAGTTGCACAGAGCCGACAATAATGGCTGTCTCTAGAGAAAGAAGCGGGCATCAGGCCCGTCGCGAGGTGTCATGGGACTGAATGGGGGATATTCCGGTTTCCGGATTTTGCGCGAGGGTCTGTCGGGCAACCGCGGATGGCGGCCGGCGTGGCGCGATCCCGCGCCTCAACCAGCCTATGATTTCGTGATTGTCGGCGGCGGCGGGCATGGCCTTGCAACAGCGTATTATCTCGCCAGCCAGTTTGGCGAAGCATCGGTCGCGGTTCTGGAAAAGGGCTGGATTGGCGGCGGCAATGTCGGCCGTAACACCACCATCATCCGTTCCAACTATCTCCTCGACGGGAACCAGCCGTTCTACGAATTTTCGCTGAAGCTGTGGGAAGGGCTGGAGCAGGACTTCAACTACAACGCGATGGTCAGCCAGCGCGGCGTTTACAATATCTTTCATTCCGACGCCCAGCGTGACGCCTACCGGCGGCGTGGCAACGCGATGATTCTCCACGGCGCCGATGCCGAACTTCTCGACGCCACGCAGCTGCGCGCCGAATGCCCCTTCCTGAATTTCGACAATGCGCGCCTGCCCGTTATGGGGGCGTTGGTGCAGCGACGTGGCGGAACCGTTCGCCATGATGCGGTGGCATGGGGCTATGCCCGCGGGGCCGACCGGCGCGGCGTCGATATCATCCAGAATTGCGAGGTCACCGGCTTCCGTATCCAGAACGGACGCTGCACGGGTGTCGAAACAAGCCGCGGCTTCATCGCCGCGCGCAAGGTTGGCTGTGCCGTCGCCGGAAACAGCAGCCGCGTGATGCAGGCAGCAGGCATGCGCCTTCCGATTGAGAGCCATGTGCTGCAGGCTTTCGTCAGCGAGGGGCTGAAGCCGATCATCCCCGGCGTCGTCACCTATGGCGGCGGCCACTTCTATATCAGCCAGTCCGACAAGGGCGGCCTTGTCTTTGGCGGCGACATCGACATGTATAATTCCTATGCCCAGCGCGGCAACCTGCCGGTGATCGAGGATGTCTGCGAAGGCGGCATGACGCTGATGCCGATGATCGGCCGCGCCCGCATGGTGCGGATGTGGGGCGGCATCATGGATATGAGCATGGACGGCTCACCAATCATCGACCGCACCCATATCGACGGGCTCTATTTCAACGGTGGGTGGTGCTATGGCGGCTTCAAGGCGACGCCGGCATCGGGATGGTGCTTTGCGCATCTTCTGGCCACCGACACGCCGCACGAGACGGCGACCGCCTATCGGATGGACCGCTTCGAGCGCGGCTTCATGATCGACGAGAAAGGGTCGGGCGCACAGCCCAACCAGCATTGAGGAACCGGACCAGATGATCATCGACCATCCACTTCTGGGTCCACGCGATTCCCAGGAATTCGTTCTTCTCGGCGATGCCAGCCTGCTGAACCGGCCCGACTGGCAGGCCGAGAATGCCGGCCATGCCTTTTATGAATATCAATATCTGCGGGACAATCCGGCGGGCGCACATCGTGAGCTTTGGTATCATGAGATGGGCGACCGCAGCTGGCTCGTCGTCACCCGTGACACCGTCACCCACGAGGTGCTGAAGGTCGAGCTTGCCGCCGATGTCACGTCCGGCATGGCTTCCGGTGTGGCTGCCGGGCGGAGGCCGAAATGACCCAGGTGAATCGCCTTGATGGCGGCCTGATAGACCGCAGCACTCCGCTCAGCTTTACCTTTGACGGACGGCGTTATGGCGGCTTTGCCGGTGATACGCTTGCCTCGGCGCTGGTCGCCAACGGCGTGCGGCTTGTCGGACGCTCATTCAAATATCACCGTCCGCGCGGCATTATTTCCGCCGGATCAGAAGAACCGAACGGCCTTGTCGAGCTTCGCACCGGTGCCCACCGCGAGCCGAACAGCCGGGTCACCATGACCGAGCTTCATGACGGGCTGGCCGCCGCCAGCCAGAACCGGTTCCCGTCGCTGGGATTTGATCTGATGGCGGTGAATGACAGACTGTCGAACTTTCTCGGCGCCGGCTTCTACTACAAGACATTCATGTGGCCGAAAGCCTTCTGGGAACGTGTCTATGAGCCAATCATCCGCCGCGCCGCCGGTCTTGGCGCGCTGTCCGGCGAAGATGATCCGGACGTCTATGACCGCGGCTTCCGACATTGTGACCTTCTGGTGATCGGAGCCGGACCGGCCGGACTTTCTGCGGCGCTAACCGCCGGACGCGCCGGTGCCGACGTGATCCTCGTCGATGAGGATTTTCGTGCCGGCGGCAGGCTTCTTCAGGAGAGCTTCGGCGTTGGCGGCATGTCGGGTGCCGACTGGGCCACCAGTGTGGTTGCCGAACTGCAAAGCCTTCCCAATGTGCGGCTGATGCCGCGAAGCACCGCCATCGGCGTGTTCGACCATGGCATCTATGCCGTGCTCGAGCGCACCGGCGACCATATTGCCACGCTGGAAGCCGGCAAGCCGCGACAGATCCTGTGGCGCGTCTATGCAAAACGCTCGCTGCTGTGCGCCGGCGCCACCGAACGGCTGATCGGCTTTGCCGACAATGACAGGCCGGGCATCATGCAGGCTGGCGCGGTACGCGGCTATGTGAACCGCTTTGCCGCCACCCCGGCCGAGCATGTCGCCATCTTCACCAACAATGATGACGGGCACCGGACCGCCGCCGACCTTGCCGCCGCCGGTGTCGATGTGGCGGCCATCATCGATTCCCGCCCCGACGCCCCGAAGAGCGAGGTCGCCGAGGTCTTTGCCGGTGCGGTCGTCAGCGGCACAGGCGGGCGTCTGGGAATCGGCCATGTCGATATTCGCCTTGCCGATGGCGGCCGAAAGCACGTCCAGTGCGGTGCGCTCGCCGTCTCCGGCGGCTGGAACCCCAATGTGCACCTGACCTGCCACCATCGCGGCAGACCAGCATGGCAGGATGATATCTCCGCCTTTGTTCCAGGTGAGGGCGTGCCCCCCGGCATGGCTGTCGCCGGCGCGGCGCGCGGCGTGTTCAGTACCGCCGGAACGATTGGAGACGGGCAGTCGCAGGCCATCGCACAGCTTGCCGAGATCGGCATCACCGCCGCTTCGGACAGGCTTCCCGAAGCCGAGGACACACCAGTGCGGGTCACCCCGCTATGGCATGTTCCAGGAAAGAAACGCGCCTGGCTTGACCAACAGAACGATGTGACCATCAAGGATGTGAAGCAGGCGCATCAGGAGAATTTCCGCGCCGTTGAACATCTCAAGCGCTACACCACGCTTGGCATGGCCGGTGACCAGGGCCGCACATCAAACGTGCTGGGACTGGCCATCATGGCCGAACTGACCGGCAAGTCGATTGCCGAGACCGGCACCACCATCTATCGCCCGCCCTACACCCCGACCCCTATCGCCGCCTTTGCCGGCCGTTCGGTTGGCCGCGACTTCCGCCCGACAAGACTGACGCCGTCGCATCACTGGGCGGCCGAACAGGGCGCGACATTTGTCGAGGCAGGTGCTTGGCTGCGCGCGCAGTGGTTCCCGCGCGAGGGCGAGACGCATTGGCGCGAGTCCGTCGACCGCGAGGTGCTGGCCACCCGCAGTTCCGTTGGCGTCTGCGATGTCAGCACGCTTGGCAAGATTGACATTCAGGGTCGTGACGCCGGCGCTTTCCTCGACCTTGCCTACAGCAACACCTTCTCCACCCTTGCCATCGGCAAGACCCGCTATGGGCTGATGCTGCGCGAGGACGGGATGGTGATGGATGACGGCACCACGGCGCGCCTCGGCGAGATGCACTACGTGATGACAACAACCACGGCCAATGCCGGCAGCGTCTACCGGCATCTGGAATTCGTGCGGCAGTGCCTGCGCCCAGACATGGATGTGCAGCTGATATCGGCCACCGACAGCTGGGCCCAGTTCGCCGTCGCCGGACCGAATGCGCGCCGGGTCTTGCAGCAACTGGTGGATCCGCAGCACGACCTCTCGAACGAAGGCTTCCCCTTCATGGCATGCCGTGAAATCAGCGTCTGTGGCGGTGTGCCGGCGCGGCTGTTCCGGATTTCCTTCTCGGGCGAGCTTGCCTATGAGATTGCGGTGCCCGCGCGCTATGGCGATTCCATGATCCGGACGCTGATGGCGGCCGGCGAGCCATGGGGCATCACCCCCTACGGTACCGAGGCGCTTGGCGTTATGCGGATCGAAAAGGGCCATGTCACCGGCAACGAGCTGAACGGCACGATCACCGCACGCAATCTCGGCATGGCGAAGATGGTGTCGGCGAAGAAGGACAGCATCGGCGCAGTTCTTGCTGGGCGCGAAGCGCTTGTCGCCGAGGACGGGCTGTGTCTTGTCGGGCTGGAAACGCTCGATGATGGTCAGGTGACCGCCGGATCACACCTTTTCGATGCAGAGGGCCCGGTGGA